>CAUYYU010000004.1:0-29856 GCA_963577415.1 Chloroflexota bacterium | reverse complement strand
AGTGGGACGTGGAGCGAAACTGGCATCGGCGGCGGTTCGCCCAATAGAACCGCTGCTAGCGCCGTTCGGACGTGTGCAGGTTTGGGAATTAAGACCCGAGTAGTTGCGCACGTGAGGAGTCGCAATTGTGGGGTTAGCGATCGATGATCTTTTTTAAGGGGGCACGTCGTCAGGACCCCGAACCGAAGAGGGCGGGTTTCGGAAGGTATTGACAGATGCGCTAAATTTACGTCTTGCTCGGACTCAGGATGCTGACGAGAGCGAACAGCTTCAAAGTTTCACTAAGTTGTCAAATAACGAAAACGGAGGTCGAATGGCAAAAATAGTGCCGCTTACGGACGAGGATTTACCAGAGGACATCGATGTGGTTCGGCGGTTGCCACGCAGCGACACGGAAGAGTGGCTTATTGGAATCGTGGATTTCAAAGGCCAAGCTTATGCGACCGCTCGGGTCTACTACCGTGACAAGGAAAATAATCTGAAGCCCTCGCGTCACGGCATTAACGTGCACGAGGAACTGTTGCCGGAGCTGCTGCGGGGATTGGCTGCGGCTGACGAATTGCTGACCGACCGCGCCGGCGGATAATCGCCTTCTTCAGGAGGTTCAGATCGGTCTGGTAGCGGACAGAATCTGGCTGCCCACTGGATGTCGGAACATTGTCGGGAAGTCTTTTGCCAACTCTGAAAAGGCGGGGCGGGCACATTCTGACTCCTGGCCTCGACGATCAGCCAAGCACCCGTGAGCGGACTTTCAACAACTGAGTGTTGGCGAATCGGCAAAGCGGGTAACATCCAATCTTGGACCGAATGATGTCCATGGGGACCGATCTCAGCAAAGCCAGTAAATGACTATCCACGAACCCTCCACCGCCGTAAGCCTTGCCGATACTGATCACGAGATTTATGCGATTTTCCAGGCCGAGGAAGGTCGGCAGGTCGACGGGTTGGAGATGATTGCATCTGAGAATTACACGAGCCAGGCCGTCCTGGAGGTGGTGGGCTCGATCTTTACCAATAAGTACGCCGAAGGGTATCCGGGAAGAAGGTACTACGGCGGATGTGTGCACGTAGACGAGGTGGAACGGGTGGCCCAATCGCGGGCGTTGGAGCTTTTTGGTGGTGACCATGTAAACGTTCAGCCGCACTCAGGCTCGGCCCCGAATATGGCCGTCTACATGGCGGTTCTAGGGCCCGGCGATACCATCATGGGGATGAGCCTGGAACATGGTGGTCATCTGACCCACGGGCATCCTCGTAGCTTTTCCGGGATGCTTTACAACGTGGTTTCTTACGGGGTTGACCCCGATACCGAACTCATGGACTTTGACGAGATTCGGCGAATCGCGTGCGAGACTCGGCCAAAACTGATCGTCTCGGGGTCGACTGCGTATCCGAGGATCATCGACTTCGCCCGATTCGCGGAAATTGCTGACGAGGTGGGGGCGATGCATATGAGCGATATGGCTCATATCGCGGGTTTGGTGGCGGGAAAAGCACACCCTTCACCGGTACCCTACGCGGACTTTGTGACGAGTTCGACGCACAAATCGCTACGAGGTCCTCGGGGTGGTTTCGCGATTTGCCGCGAAGAATACGCGACGGCTATCGACAGCACGGTATTTCCCGGGATCCAGGGGGGGCCATTCATGCACGTAATCGCCGGCAAGGCGGTGGCGTTCAAGGAAGCGCTGTCGGACGAGTTTGCCCTGTACGCCGCTCGCGTGGTGGAAAATGCAAAGGCGCTGGCTGAGGGGTTGATGCGCGAGGGTCTTCGGCTGGTCAGTGGCGGGACTGAAAATCATCTGATGCTGATGGATCTTGGGTCTGACGGCCCGAGCGGGCGGGCCATGCAGAGCCGCCTAGAAAAGGCCGGAATAACGGCCAACAAGAACACGGTTCCGAGGGAGACGCGCAAAGCGACTGTCACTTCCGGAATCCGATTGGGGACCCCGGCCTTGACGACTCGCGGGATGGGTCCGGATGAGATGCGCCGGATAGCCGGGTGGATAAGGCGGGTGCATGATGCGGGCCGCGGCAACGAGGAAGAGTTCTCCCGAGTTCGGTCCGAGGTCGAGGAAATGGCGCGATCGTATCCGGTGCCAGGTATTCGGCGCACCTAGCGCCGAGCCGACATGCTGTAAGGCTGGCAGCCGGTGGGTGAGCTAGCCGCTCTCGCCGCGGCGCTGTGCTGGGCTGGCGGATTCGTCGCCCTACGCGGAATCGCGGGATCATATCGCTCGCTTCAACTGAACGCCATTCGTCTCTGGGCGCCGGCCGTGATGATGCCCGTAGGAATGTTCGCGTTCAGCTTGCAAGGCGAGTTCCTGAAGCTTGAATGGCATAACTTCGCAGCGATGGCGGGATCGGTGGTGCTTGGTATTGGCCTGGGGGACACGCTGCTGTTCGGGATCATGCGTCTAATCGGGGTGACCCGGTCGTACACAATCGGAGCGACCGCGCCGATGTTCGGTCTCGTTTATGCGGCCGTACTATTGGGGGAGGACTTCACGCCGCTGGCGGTGTTCGGTACCGGCACCATTATTGGTGGCGGCATTTTGGTGACCGTCCACAATGCGGCGGGCGGCGACGATTCGATAGCATCAGGCCGAGCCTACTGGAGAGCGGTGGTAATTGCAGTCGGAATAGCGATGATGTGGGGGCTAGATTTCACGTTATTGAAGATCGGGATTGGCGATCTGCCCCCTGTGGTGGCCAACAGTTTTCGAATGCCGGCGGCGGCGCTGGCAATCGGACTGCTGGCCTGGAAGTCGGCGGGCCGGATCGTACCTATAACAATGTCATACCGCAGTCGGGCGGTCGCGGTACTCTCTGGCGCAATCGGCTTGGGTGCCGGAAGCATATTTTTTCTGACCGCGATCCAAACGCTTGGCGCAGGACGGGCCGGGGCGATTGGCGCCGTTTCACCAGTATTCGCCATGATGCTGGCAGCCGCATTTTTAGGGGAGCGCCCGGGTTGGCTGACGGTAGTCGGAACACTCTTGGCGGTAGCCGGCGTGGCTGTGCTGAGTCTCACCTAGGGGTTGAGAGCGAACCGCCCACGCGAGTGGAACCTCTGCTCCGACCGGGAGCCTACTTATCACGAAGCCCCCAGATATTGTCGGTCTTCTTCGGCGGCGCGTCCCGTCGGAACTCGGCCCAGATCTTGTCGGGAACGTTTTCTGAGAGCGACGTGGATGACCCACGAATCTGTTCTGGGGAAGCCGCGCCCATGATCGTTGTGTGGATACGGTCGTCGCGGGTAGAGAATTGGATAGCGGCAGCGACCGTTGAGACCCCGTGTCGCTGGCATATCTCGTCAATTCGGGCGGCCCTCGCAAGTGCTCCGGGGTCCGCTTCCCGGTAGATGTAGGTCGCCGACTTGTCGAGAGGTCGAGCCAAGAGTCCTGACGAGAACGGCGCCCCATTGATGATGCCGAGTCCAAGTTCGGTGGCGCGGGCGATCAAAGGATCAGCAGGCTGGTCCAGCAACGTGTACCGGTTGTGAGTCAGGATGGAGTCGAACTCACCGGTTTCCACATACTCGATCATCATGGCAATCGGCCCGGCCGCCACGCCGACCATTCCGACCACCCCTTCCACCTGCAACCGGTGGAGCGCCTTTCTTGCCCCGTTCATGACAGTGGGCAAATCCGAGTGCTGTACGTCGTGGATGTGGATCATGGGAAGAGAATCTACGCCGAGAAGACGCAGGCTTTCCTCCACGCAGGCAAGAGTCTGTTCCTCGGAACCGTAGTCGAACGGTTCCGGCCGGTAACCGACTTTCGTGTTCAATACGAAATCCGCGGGGATAACGTCTTTGCACTCTCGCAATGCCGTCCCAACCCGGTGTTCTGACTCGCTATCACCGTAAAGGGGGGCCGTATCAAAAAAGTTGATACCCGATTCAAACGCAGCTCGCATTATGGCCACGGCGTCCTCAACGGTGGGCACCTTTTCGGTGTCTCCAAGCGGTACGCAGCCAAGACCGATGGTTGAAATCTGTAGACCCGAGTTTCCGAATTGGCGTCGATTCACGAAATCCAGCTCCTGGCGAATTCTGTCATCTTGCAGTGGCTTCCAACGCTAATCATCCGAGGCGCCGTCTTCAGAACCCGTAAGACTCGTGCGAATACCGCCAATTTCCCGCAGACGCTTCGTCTGCTCGATCATTCGCTCGTAGTGGTAACTTCGCAGCTCTTCGGGATCGCCCTCCCAATCGTAAAACCCTTTGAGCGTGCGGAGGCCGTCGTCTCCCCGATCGGACATTTCTTGCAGCCGGCGGACAGCGGCGTCACCGTTCGCGTCGAGCTCGTTGTAGAGGTAGCTGGCCACCTTGGCATGGTTCTTGATGCCTCCCAGATCGCGACTGGCGAGAGGGCCGAGTGAAAGGAACCGGGCGCCAAAACCGAAACGCACGGCATTGTCGATGTCCTCGACACTGGCCACTCCGTCGATCGCCAATTCGATGGCCTGGCGAGTGAGAGAATGTTGGAGTCGATTAGCCACAAATCCAACGATATCAGTGTTGACCAGGATGGGCACTTTTCCCATAGCCGCCCAGGCGTCATATGTACGCGATACATGCTCTTCGTCGACGTGGGGATGCTTGATGACTTCCACCAGGGGCAGAATATGCGCCGGGAGGTAGAAGTGGCTGCCAACGACCCGCTCAGGATGAGCGCAGACCTCCGCCATGTGACGGATGGGGATGGTGGAGGTGTTACTGGCGATGGTGATCTCGGGGGGGATAATCCGATCGAGTTCGCGGTAAAGCTCCTGTTTGGTTTCAAGATTCTCGGAGATCGCCTCCAACACGAATTCGGTACCGGATACGGCCTCGTCCAGCGTGGACGCGATCTGAATTCTCGCCAGCACCTCGTCAGGGTCCCCGATCAGGAGATCGTGTCGGGCAATTTCGGCCACGTAGTCCCGCATGTCGAGAATTGCGCGATGCGCGACGGCGGTATCCCGGTCGTAGACTCGCAGCCGCTCGCTTCCCTGCGCCAAGACAACCGCGATCTGCGGACCAACCAGGCCGAGGCCCACTACGGTAGATACATTAAATACGCTCAACATGTGCCCTTTGGGTTTACTCGGATGGGTGAAGTCGGACGGCCGGGATTTGGGCTGGACCGTGGAGATTGAACTAGCTGTGCCAACTTAAGAGGGTACCAATGCAGCTTGCCTTGTGGAGGTCCGGCCCTTTACACATGCAACCGACATGCGACAGCGTTCGACGGCGGGTAAAAAGGGGAGTCCCGTCTTCACCAGTATTTGCTCCGAATCGGGCTGGAATGGGTCGTCAGCATCGCCAAGTCCCAAAATGGCGATTCCGTGGATGAACGCCTGCGTGGCGTTCAAAGAGACATTTTCCTACGGACCATCGCAGCCTACCTAAGACCAGTCCAGCATGACGCCATGATAGGCCTCCTTGTCGTTCAGCAGCCCTTCGTAGGCCTGCTTGATGTCGGCGGGGTTCATTCGGTGGGAAATGAGGGCGTCCACATTGAGGAGTCCGCGCTTGATGAGGTCGTGGATTGTGTGGATGTTTTCGACTATTGAGTAGCGCGCGCCAGGTACTGGCAAGGTGGGAGTCAACCACTCAAGCGCGCCGCAAATCTCGATATGAGCGGTGTGGATGCGCTCGGTCATCGGCGTGAAATCGCCTTCATAGGCGGCGCGCGGGCTGCCAAGGATGACGAGCTGGCCCCAGGGCGCCGTGACCTGGGCGGCCTGGTCGATAACTCCGGAATGCCCCACCGCGTCCACCGTGACTCGGGCGCCGGGGCCCCGCGTGATGCTGCGGACCACTTTTGACAGCCCCACCGAATCGACTTCTATCCGTGGATCGGCGCCGGTCAACTCGAGTATCTGGTCGGAAACCCGGTCTGGCTGGTCGCCGAGTACGGTTTCGATGCCGACTCGACGTGCCAGATCGCGCCGGGTGGCGACCGGGTCGATACCTATCACCCGGGCACCGGCCAATTGGAAGAACTGAGCGCAGAAGTTGCCGACGCAGCCGAGGCCGAAGACGGCCACCCAGTCGTTGAGTCGGACGGAGCTTTGCACCAGGCCGTTCATGGCCACGACAGCCATGCGGGCCGCGGCGGCGGTCGCCGAGTCGATGCCGTCCGGCACCTTTACCAGGAGGTGATCGACATCGTTCTCACCGGCGCCGGGAGCGAAAGGACGTACGTGCAGGTAGGAAGCGTGGCGGCCGTAGCAAAAAACGTGATCGCCAACCTCGAATCCTTCGACTCCCTCACCGACGGCAACGATGTGCCCTACATTGGAATAGCCGGAATCCCACGGATACGAATTCCAGTTCCCAGGCTCCCAGACAGTGCTGCTAAGAGCGGTGTAGTTGGCCAGCTCAGTGCCGGCGCTGATGAAGGTCGCGGCGGTTTTTATCAGCACGGCGCTGGGCGCGGGCTCGTCCGGAACTTCGATTGTCTCCAGAAACACTTCATCTTTTGTCGGTACCAGTACCCGCTTTACTTCCATATTGACCTCCTCCAGGCGATGCGATTGCTACGTACCTTGCCAGCCTCGATAACGGTGGATGGCTAGGTCCAATCAAGAATGACTCCCCAGTAATGTTCTTTGTCGTTTAACAGATTTTCGTAGGCGGATTCGATTTCCTCGGGCCGCATCCTGTGCGATATCAGCTCACCCAGCTTCAGCTTTCCACATGCCATCAACTCAAGGTAAGTCCGGATATTTGAGTAAATTGAGTGGCGCTGTCCTTGAATCGGATAGCGAGGGAACTGCCACTCCAGCGCACCCTTGAATGTCACGAAATCCCAATGTACCGGCCGGATCAACGAGGTCATATTCCCATCGTGCCGTTCCCTGGGCGAGCCCAAGATGATGACTTCCCCCGCATGAGCGGCGATCTGGCCGGCCTGTTCAACCACCAGGGAATCGCCGACGGCGTCGATGGCTACGTCCGCTCCTCGATCGGCGGTCAGTTCCATGATCTCCGCCCGGGCTTCTTCGGCGGAGCCGCCGACTACATGCTCGATGCCGACACTCTGGACAAGAGTGCGCCTGGCGGACATCGGATCGACCCCGATGACATTGCATCCCTGAATTCTGAAATACTGGGCCGCCAGATTGCCGACCGTCCCGAGTCCAAACACGACCACCCAGTCTCCGGCCTGAGCGGTGCTGACGCGGAGGGCTGTAATGGCGACGCCCGCCATGCGCGACGCGGCAGCATCCTCACTGCTCACGCCATCGGGAATTTTGACGACCATATCGCTGGTGGCGCCACGCGCGTACTGCTGAACTTGCGCCGCGATGGCGCTGTCATCGAGCAGATTTGCGTAGTGATAAGAGGCGTGCTTGCCAAAGGTGAAAACCCGGTCGCCTGCCGCCAGTCCCTCAATCTTCTCGCCAATCGCGACTACCCGTCCGACGTTGGCGTATCCAGACGGCCACGGATATGAATTCCAGGCACCCGCAGTCGAGACGGTTGGATCGAGAGCCGTGTAGTTCGCCAGCTCGGTCCCGGCACTGATGAAAGTTTTTTTCGTCTCGATGAGAATCTCGCCAGGTTGCGGCCGATCGGGAATCTCAATCGTCTCCAATATGACATCAAGCTTGCCGCGAACGAGTATCCGACGGATCTCCATGGAGTCCTCCCGATGGGCTCAAGATCGGCGGTGCGGGGACTGAAGATTATAGGAATGGCCAAACGCCCGCCTTCCGTTGATCCCGTCTCGTTGAACCGGGCGTTCCAGCGGAAGTGGGGCTGGAGCGATCCTTGCGATGAACATTTTTAGGGTTGTGAATGACCCGTGCGTGGTCCAAGAGGCAGGCTGGGAGAAGGTGGTTCGGTGGTACCACAAGCGGTAAAAGCGGAAGGTCGGAAGCGACTGGTCAGGGGGAATCGCCCGCAGGTAAAACAGGAGCGCATTCGGTCGACTGATTTATCAGCGTCGGGAGTGGAGAGCCGGTTTCGCTCTCCACGTAGATCGTGGTGCCCAAGTACATTTGTCCAGGAAGAAGAAGCCCGAGTTCGTACGCGCCTGGGGCGATTTGCTGTGGGATCAGTGCCACGATTTCCACAGAGATGGATGAGGCGGGCTCCAGAGACCGACTTTCAAATAGCAGCTGATTACTGAATCCGCCGCCGATAAGCAGCAGGCAATAAGCGGAATCTATGACGCGCGGTGTCGGACTTGTCAGTTGTAGCCGAAAGGTTGAAACCGAACTCCGCGTGTGCCCTTGAGCAAGGCCCTCGAAAGTGATGGTCAGCCCGTTCTCGGTGCTCGAACGGGCTCGAAAGGGATCGGGAGTGGCGTAATCGCCGGCCTGGGGGGCGCACGCCGTCCACAAGACTTGAAACCACACACACGGCAATCAAGATCGCCGTTCGGCGAGCAACTGAGGCAGACGGCACGGTCATTTCTAAACGTCTGTCTTCATGGGCCCCTCGGCGACAACGCGGCGGGTCTGCTCAATCATCAAATCGTAGTGGTAGGCGCGGATAGCTTCGGCGTCCTCGCCCCATTCAAAGAAGCCCCGGCCGGTTCGCAGGCCGTCGTTACCGCGAGCCGAATGCTCCCGTAGCGTCTCGATTGCCAGCTCACCCTGGGCGTCAAGATCGCCGTAAAGAAGCTCCGCGACGCGCGCGTGATTTACAAGTCCGCTGATATCGCGGGCAGCCAGCGGTCCCATGGAAGTTAGCCGGAGTCCGAAGCCATAACGCACTGCATTGTCGATGTCTTCGGGGCTCGCGACTCCGAGCGCGACAAGCTCAATCGCCTGCCGTGTGAGCGAGTGTTGAAGCCGATTGGCGACGAAGCCAGGAACGTCCAAATTGACTCGTATTGGCAACTTCTTAATTTCGATGAGCGCCTGGAAGGTGCGGTCGAAGCACTCGTCGGAGATCTGCGGGTGGCGGATTACCTCGACCAGCGGAAGGATATGGGCAGGGAGGGCGAAATGCGTCCCGACGACTCTCTCCGGCTGCCGGCAGACTTCGGCCATCAATCGAATTGGAATGCTGGAGGTGTTGCTCGCCAAGATGGTGGCCGGATCGGACGCGGCGTCGAGTTCGCGGAAGATTTCACGTTTGGCGTCGACATTTTCGTAGATGGCCTCGATCACGATATCGGCCTCGGACACCGCGGCACCGAGCTCGGTCACAGTCTCGATGACGTTTGCAAAGTCTGTCGCGACCGACGGCGCTAGAAGCTTATGTTTCGTCAGTTCGGCGACGTACGTGGGGACGGCCGCCAGGGCGCGCTCGAGGGCAGCCGGGTCGGTGTCGTACAGCCGCACCCGTTCGGCGCCGGAGGCCAAGGCGACGGCAATTTGCGGACCCATGAGTCCGGCGCCGATGACGGCGCAGCGTCTGAAAGCGCTCATGAAATCATCTTTCCGTTCTGGACCTACACGTAGCTGCGATCACGGTAACCCGGCTGGCGCACGAACGACGAAATCATGATAGGCGTCGGAAATGTCAACGGGACCGGCCAGGATCGGGTCGTCGGTGGCTTGAAGATATTGGGTCAGCCGCAGGTTTAACCCGGACTCGATATCAGCAACGGAGGGATCTCCGGCGAGGTTGTGGTGCTCGTGCGGGTCGGCCTCCAGGTCGTAGAGTTCGAACTCCGGCCGCCTCCAGTTACGGAGTTCCCAGCGCATGTGCGGGATTATCGGTGAAAGCCGGATGTCGGCGGCCACCTGAAGGCCGTCACGGACCTCGAAATTGCGGATCAGTTTGTGGCCGGCGGTGCGGATGGCGCGCATGGGCTCATAAAAGTCGTGCCAGGTCATCTCGGCGAAAATGGCATCGCGGTCGGGTCCGCCGCCGCCGGTAAGGGCGCTCCAGAGGCTGAGGCCGTCCAGATCGGCCGGGATGTCCTCGCCGCCGCCGATGGCTTCCAGGATCGTCGGCAGCAGATCGACATTGCTCGTCAACTCTGAGAGTCGTTCCCCGGCGGCGATTCGTCCCGGCCAGCGGAGGATGGCGCCGATCTTGAGGCCGGGATCGTAGAGCGTGCCCTTCGCCAGGGGCATGGCGATGCCGTGATCGGTCGTGAAAATGAGCAGGGTGCCGTCGCGGAGGCCGGCGGCGTCGAGCTGGCGCAGTATCTGTCCGACGCTGCGATCGACCCGGCTGACGTCCCCGTAGAAACGACTCATCTCTTCGCGGGTTTCGGAAATGTCAGGCAGATAGGGTGGGATCTGGAGGGTCGAAGGGTCTTGCAGGTCGTCCCAGCGGTCGGTGTATGGCCGGTGTGGTTCGAAGAAACCGACGAGGAGGAAGAACGGCTTTCCGGTGTCCCGCTCATTCAAGAATCTCAAAGTGTTCGCGGTGGCCTCTTCACAGATCGCGGCTTCGTCCCACTCGTCGATGCCGTGCGATTCCAGGTCGGTGCTGATGTGCCAGGTCCCAAAACTCGCGGTCTGGTAACCGCGATCGCGCAGCGGGTTCGCGATGGTCAGGACCTCCGCGCTCATGTTCCAGACGCCGCGATTCTGGAGTCCCATCAACCCGTGACGGTGAGGGTTGAGGCCGGTCATCATGCTGGCGCGGGAGGGGCTGCATTGCGGCGCGGCGGCGAAGTGACCTTCCAGTACGACCCCCTCCTCGGCCAATTCATCGAGCACCGGGGTGATGGCGCTGTTACCCGGATAGCCGCCGAAGAAATCACCGAGATCGTGGCAGTGTATTAAGACGACATTCGGGAAGCCGTTCGACATGGCAGTCTTCCTGGCGACTGGAGATTTCCCCGCATTGTGTCAAATCTGGATCAGTTCTGCGTCTGACCGAGAACGGGCCCCACGGGATAGGCTTGCTAGATGTCGGGGCGGTGCGCGTCTACGCTTGGTGACGACGCAACTTTGAGATAGGAGTTCTCACCGTGCCGACCGGGATAGGAGCCTCCCCTCGCGGCATCGTGGTGGATACGAGAAATAGTCCGCACGTCCGGCTGCGACCGGTGGCAGTAGGTGCGGTCAAGCTGCTGCCCGGCTTCTGGCACGACCGCATATCCGTAAACGCGCGGATGACAGTAGGGCACGTGTTCGAGCAGCTTGAAATAGAGGGCATGTTTGACCGTTTCAAGAAGGCGCACGACCCAACCGCTTTTGCGGAGGAGGTCCGCTTCGCGGGCGAGGCGCGGTTGTATAAGTGGCTCGAAGCTGCCGGGACAATCATGGTGAGTGAGCAGCCGCCAGAACTCGCCGCGATGGTTGAGAGCACGATCGACCTGATCGAACGGGCCCAATTTGAGAATGGGTATATCGGACTTACGATACAGCCCGATCGTCCTGAAGAACGATGGCAAGACCCGGCCTTCAAACACGAGCTGTTTGCGGCCGGACATTTGTTTCAGGCAGCGATAGCGCACCGCCGGGCGACCGGCAGCGAGCGGCTATTTGAGGTGGCGCGACGACTGGCCGATCACGTGGCGGTGGAGTTCGGCCCTGGTCAAAACAAGGGCCGGCCCGGTCATCCAGAGATCGAGATGGCGCTTGTGGAAATGTATCGGGAAACCGGCGAGCAACGCTACCTGGATACCGCTCGGCTCTTCGTGGATGCAGCCGGGGGCGCCGAGATGACCGCGATCAGCGGGCACGCTGTCAAGGCGACTTTCTTCGCCGCTGGGATGGCGGACCTGTACGCGGAAACTGGAGAGGCTCCCTATCGGGAGGCGCTTGAGCAACTCTGGAAAAATATGGTCGGCAGCAAGATGTACATCACTGGGGCGGTGGGCGGACGTGTGCGAACGGAATCCTTTGGGCGCGAGTTCGAGCTGCCTCATGAGAACGCCTACGCGGAAACTTGCGCGGCGATCGGGTCGGTGATGTGGAATTGGCGGATGCTGGGACTTGAGGGCGACGGCCGGTTCGCCGATCTGATGGAGCTGTGTATCTACAACAGTGTTCTCGCCGGTGTCGGTCTGAGCGGAGACAGCTTCTTCTACGACGTGCCACATGCATGTTTCGGCGAAAACGCCGCGGGCCCGTGGGCGGAACAGGACCGGCACACCACCCCTGGACCCCGGGCGCGGCAACCGTGGTTCTTCGAGCGGGTGTCTTGCTGTCCCCCAAATCTGGCCCGATTTCTTGCTCAGCTTCCGGGTTACTTCTACGGAACGAACGAGGAGGGTTTGTGGGTCCATATGTATGCCGCGAACGAACTTGACTGGCAGTTCGATGACGACATGCCGGCCCGGATGAGGGTCGCCACCCGGTATCCGTGGGGTGGGAAGGTGGAAATAGAGGTTGAGCCTGAGCGTGAAAGGGAATTCTCGCTTTTCCTCCGAATACCCGGGTGGTGCCAGCACGCGACGACTTCGATTAACGGGCAGGCAGTATTTGTCACCCCGCACAGAGGGTATGTGGAACTGCGTCGACGCTGGTCTCGAGGCGACTCGATAGTGCTCGATTTGCCGATCCGACCGGAAGTGCTTGTAGCCGATCCCCGGGTGGTTGAGGCGAGGGACTCGGTGGCGCTAAAGCGTGGTCCACTTGTTTACTGCTTGGAAAGTGTGGACAACCCGGGGCTGGCCCTCAGGGATGTCGAGCTGCAAGTCGGCGCGAGCGGGGATTTTCTGCGCGAGGTCCCCCACTCCGGATTCGCGGAGGACGCCGTGGCGATAGCCGGTAAAGGAAGCGTCCCTACCGATCAATGGAGTGATTTGTACCGGAATATGGATGCGCCGCGACAGCGACAGAAGCAAGTACCGCTGACTGCGATACCATTTTTTGCCTGGGGGAACCGGGGTGAATCGACGATGACCATATGGATCAGGAAACAGGGGGGGGCCGCCAAATCTGGCTGAGGACAGAAGCCGGCTGGCGGTCATAACCGAAGGCGCTAGCGGTGAAGGAATGGCTTCGGCCCTGCTGCTGGCGGGTGACGGTACCTGACATGCGCGGCGAGAGCGGGGCCGAGGCGGTTGAGATGTTTGAACCTTTCCCGGCTGGGAGTTCGGCACGAGTCCATGAAACTCTTTGGGCTGCTGAGTGGCGGATCGAGAGAAGCATCCAAATCTATCTCGGTGGCTGGTCGCAACGCGGGACGAGAGATAGTTTGAAGGCGGGGGCAGCATCCTATAGCCTGCCGGAATGGTGCCAAATCTCTTCATTTGGACCCTGTCGCGGGCGATTCACATCCTGGCGGTGGCGTTCTGGCTGGGCGGATCAATATTCCTGGCCGTCGCGCTCTTGCCGGCGTTGCGAAAGTCGCTCGATCCAAATACTCGAGTGCTGCTTGTCGCTCAGGTCGGCCGGAGGTTCAGCCGAATCACCTGGATACTGATGGGAGCGTTGGCCGCCACCGGCTGGGTGAACATGTGGTCGATGGGATTTCACCCTGAAGACTTTGCCACCTCTCGGGGAGTGATCCTAACCGCCTAGTGAAACTGGTTCTTTTCGCGCTCATCCTCACGCTCAGCGCGGTGCACGACTTTCGATTGGGTCCGAACCTTGAAAGTTTGGCGTCTGCCGGACGGACGGCTACGACAGAATACCTCCGGGCTCGACAACTCTCCATCTGGCTCGCGAGGTTGAACGTGCTGTTGGGGGTGGCGGTCGTCATGCTGATACTCATATTCCGGATCTCGTCGTAGAGGTGCTGTCCGGTTTCAGAATTCAGTAAGAGCAAGAGGGGCTGCGGGGTGTCCGCCCCGCAGCCCCTTTGCATCGGGTCCTTAAATCTGAGTCGCTAATCCTCCGAGCCGCTAAGTGGCCCGGCTGCCGGACCGGAGAACGCCGAGGATTGCCCCACGGATTCCGGGTAACCCCACATCCCATGTTCGGAGATGTCCAGACCGTCAAGCTCCTCGGCCGGCTCCGCTCGCAGACCGATGGTGAACTTGATGCCATAGAAGAGAACCAAGCAAGTCAGGCCAGTCCAGGTAACGACGGCGAGCGAACCCAGCGCCTGTATTCCGAGCTGATGGAATCCACCGCCGAGAAAGAGCCCTGCCTGCCCGAAACCCGCATCCGTCGTCAATTCCGGCGCTGCGAATAAACCGACTGCCAGAGTCCCCCAAATGCCACAGATGCCGTGCACGGATATGGCGCCGACCGGGTCATCTACCCGGATACGGTCGATACCCATGACAGCAAGCATGACGATTAGCCCAGCCATGAACCCAATGACAATGGCTGCCCATGAGTCTACAAATGCACACGGGGCAGTAATGGCGACGAGACCGGCCAGTGCCCCGTTGCCAACCATTCCGACATCGGGTTTGCCCTGAAGCCACCAGGAGAGGATCAGGGCCCCGACGGCACCAGCGGAAGCAGCCAAGTTGGTCGTGAGTATGAGGGTAGCGAAATCGACGCCCACGGCAGCCATCGTGCTACCGGCGTTGAACCCGAACCATCCGAACCAGAGAATGAACACTCCGGCAACCGCCAAGGGAATGCTGTGTCCCGGGATTACATTAATCCCGCCGTTGTACTTCCCAATTCGTGCTCCAACCACAAACGCGCCGACCAAGGCTGCAACGCCTCCAACCGTGTGCACAACAGTGGAGCCGGCAAAGTCAAGGAATTCCAGATCGGTCAGCCAGCCGCCTCCCCATACCCAGTGGCCGACCACTGGATAAATGACGGCAGTTAGAAATAGCGCGTATACGAGGTATCCGCGGAAGCGCGTTCGCTCCGCCATCGCGCCTGAAACGATTGTCGCCGCGGTCGCGGCGAATACCGCCTGGAAGAACCACTTTGTTGAAAGCGACACATCGGTCCAATCCAGCGAGCTGTAACTCTCATCCGCGGAGGAGTCGAGCACCGAAAACGCCCATCCCTCCAGACCGATGAATGCGTTCCCCTCGCCGAACATGATGGGGAAGCCAACAAGCCAATATGCAAGAAGCCCGATCGAAATATTCATGAGGTTCTTGGCAGCGATATTGGCGGCGTTCTTCATCCGGGTAAAGCCGACTTCGACCAGGGTGAAGCCAGTGTGCATCAAAAACACGAGTGCACCCGCGACCACGACCCAGACCATATCGATGGCCAGCTGAAGATCTTCCAGAGTCGAATGCTCTTGGGCGAGCGCCACCGCGGGAAGTACGAGCATTCCCGCCAGGACACCAACCGAAACGGCGGCCATGCGGCCGGGCCTGAAGGCTCGCCTGGCGAAACCGAAGAGTCCGCGCTGCAAACTCGATATCGTGTGGTTCAAAGTGCGTCTTTCCCTCTCTCGCCTGTGCGAATGCGGACCGTTTCTTCGATCGGAATTACGAAAATCTTGCCGTCGCCGACGGTTCCAGTGCGCGCAGATTCGATGATGATCTCGATGACCTCGTCGACCTGTTCTGCTTCGACAACGATCTCAACCTTGACCTTGGGTCGAAAGACGATTGTCGCTTTCGCACCGCGATAGCTCTCCGTATAGCCGCGCTGCGATCCGGCCCCACGAACTTCGCTAATGGTCAAACCGTGATATCCCGCCTTGTCCAATGCGTCTCGCACATTTTCCAGCAACTCGTGCCGGATAATGGCTTCCAACTTTTTCATGAGCGCCTCACCTCTCTTTCCATGGGGAGCATTCGCTCCCGATTTACGGACATTCCCATGGGGGAGAAAAACTATGCAGCCACCCTGTGCAGTACGACAAACTGCCCCCTGCATTACATAGTACTGGTTCCGGCCGCGGGCGCGACGTCAGGCTCGCCGCTCCGTCTTGCTTCGAATCCCCAAGTTCGGCGGTGAAATCTGCTCAGATGTGTGAAGTTTATCGAATGTACATGGAAAATGGGGGGGGCCACCTTCCCGAGCCAGTGTCGAACGATTGAAACTAGTTGAAGGCACCGGAGGCAGTCAAATTGACTGTCGCCGAACCACGTTCGGAGCGTGGGGATTGAGTCCCTACCGGGTACTTTGCCCGCGACGACGGCTGACCATGGAATCTGTGGTCGAGCGGTTCCATCGGTCGCGACCGGCGTGTCTAGAAGCTGGTCAAAAGTTCTTGAAATAAGGAGATGATCGGCCCGCCTGCCGCGTCCCCTTATCCGTTAATTATGGGCAGGAATTCGCGGAGACCGATGTCACCCGGACCTCAGACTATTGCCGCGCATAATTGGTGCGAGCGTCGCACCCGATGTCCCGGATCCCCCCTTCTACAAAGTCTGGTTCGGGGTTATCGAACTCGAGAATATCGGTGTCCAGCCAAATCACAACTAATGGTTGTTGCAGTCGACTGAAACTAGCGCTGGTGCATTCGGAAGCCTTGTGGCAGGATTCACTGAGTCGCCCCCTCCCGTATGGGTACAACATGTAAGGGTAAGCGGTTCTAGTGAATGGTCCGGGGCCGCGGATAGCGGTGACCAACAACAACTACCCAAAAAATCGAGGCTTCCAATAGGAGCCCACCAACTTAGCGATACACCCACGGGTAGCGCCGGTCGAGCCAACTCAACCCAGATAAGTGAGCTTCTAGATGCTGATCACGCCGAAATCCGAGCGGAAGAATGCCTCTGATTTTCCGTCCGTGCAGCGCCCGCCCATCCACTCGGGCAAACTGAAAATCCTATTAATCAAGCCCGATGTGGGAGAGCTGAGCGTCGGGTTCACCAGTCTGGCGCGGGTCCCTCCACTCGATCTTCTGATGGTGGCTGCGTCGGCAGACGGCCACGAAATGCTAATCCTTGATAATCGCTTGGAGGAAGACGGCGTCTTGGGGGCGTGGTTAGACGAGTTCGAGCCCCACGTCGTTGGGGTCACCGCCTACTCAGCGGAGGCGGAGTCTACCAAGGAGATTTGTCGGCACGTACGCGCTCTTCGACCTGACGTCCCGATCATCCAGGGGGGGTATCACGCCGCGATGGCCCCGGAAGACGCGATGGATGAGCCGACGGTGGATTTCTTGGTGATGGGGGAGGCCGAGTCGATTCTGTCGCCGCTGCTTAACGCCATGCAGGCGGGCCACGGATTTGAAAGTGTTCAAGGAATCGCATATCGGTCGGGCGATCAGCTGGTGTTTACGGAAGCGCCGATGCCGATCAATGACCTGGATACGCTTCCATTTCCTGACTGGAACCTCGTAGCCAACTATCAGCACGAGTACTACCTGAATGTGATGGGTGTCGTCGCCACCGTCGAGTCAACTCGCGGCTGCCCGTTTGATTGCAGCTTTTGCTCCGTCTGGGTGTTCAACAATCGCGGGTACCGAAAGAAGAGTCCGGAAAGAATCCTGGAGGAGTTGGACCGGCTTCCTCAGGGCGTCGAGGTTGCTGCCTTCGTGGATGATGAGTTCTGGGTGGACGCGCCTCGTTCGCTGGAGCTTGCCGACCTACTGCATCAGCAGCCCGACGACTGGCGAGGCAAGAACTGGCGATATTGGGCACAAGTCCGCACCGGTGACATCGCACGGCGGCCCGAACTTGTTGAGAAATGGTCAGAAGTTGGGATGAAGGTCCTTCTGCTCGGCATAGAATCCGTCAAGAATTCTGAGCTCAAAGATCTTCACAACAAGCGAAGCAACATTGAGCAGGCCATTACTGCTCTCGGCACTATGAAGCAATATGGCATCGAGGCTTGGGGTTGTTTCATAGTCAATCCCGAGTGGGAAGAGGAAGACTTCATCGAGCTTGAAGGGTTTGTGCGCGATCATGAGATCGCCTTCCCTCAATATACGGTGTTGACTCCGCTTCCGGGCACGCCTCTTACGGACGGGTTGATCGAATCCGGTCAGCTAATTCCCGAGGATTTGAAGTCACAACTGCTGGATTTCCTGCACGCTTCAACCAGGACGACACTGCCGCTTGACAAGTTCTACGAGCGTCTGGCGTCGCTTTACCGCACCACCGGTATCCGAAGCAGTGCCAGCCTGTATCGCCGAATGGTTCGCAATGGCGTGTTGTCGCGCGAGTGGCTACAAACAGATATGGGTAGGCGGGTTCGGGCGTTTTTCGAGGATTTGTGCAAGGTAGATACCTACACTTATGCACACAAGCTCTTGGGCGACGATGTGACCGCGCATCTAGATCCTACTGCTGGCAGGTAGCGTGTCGGTTTTTTGGACCGAATTCTTTGGTCGAGAAGCTGGTCAGTAGCAACGCCGGAGTCCCGACAATTGCTGTTACGATATAGGGTGAGTTTGGCGATCGTTCGCCCGACTCGATATGAGTAGGTCACGATGAACTGCCCAGAGTGCGATCACGAAAATACTGAAGGCGCCTGGCTCTGCATAAACTGTGGAGCCAAATTGCCGCGCGCCGAGGAGGCAGAGCGGGAGGCAGCTGAAGAAATAGAGAGTATCGAAGAGCCGAGTCGATTCGAACCCACTATAAGTGAAAATCTTCGGCGGTTGCGCGAGCGGACGGCGAGCGGATCGCCCGCCAGATCCTCAAGGCCGCAGCGTGCGCCGGACCGACCGGCGATGCCCAGTCTACCCAAGCTGTCCGGAGGGGCGATTCTTGGCATTTCGCCGACAGTCTGGTTGGTTTTTGCCGCTCTGCTTGTCATAGTCGCGCTGACTCTCTCCTCAGTTCAGTAGCCCCTTCGCGGACTCAAGATTCAGGAGCCTGGGTAGGCTGGATTTCTGATCCATCCGACTGAATGGGAAACTAGTCCAAAAATTCCGACAGCCCGCACGGGCCAAATTCCGACTCGGCGAGATGACAAACGGTTCGCAGTACTTTGCCGCCTTCCACCGGAATTCCCGAGGTTGGGCCGGAGTAGTAGAGACTTGCGGAAGCGATCTCCGACTTTCTGCTCCGACCTCTCCATCGGAAAGTCCTCGCCCGGAACGACGGCCAAAAGTATCCGCGGCCAGGATATTCCGGCGCTCAATGACAGCTGCCGGGTCGGCATCCGCAGCTAGGAAGATTCTCAGCCCCCGACCGTCTTCTCCGCCGTCCGGTACAGACCCACCGCCGACAGACCGGCGAATAGGCCCAGCACAACGGCCGCCACCCACGCCTGCGAATCGGCTGGCAAATTCGTCGAAGCCGTGATCGCCAGGCTCATCGCCCAGCCGGTCATCAGCGCCGTCAACGGCAGGAACCGGGGAGCGATACCGATTGCCTGATTCAGCACCCACATCAGCAGGATCGCCGCCGCCGCCGACTCAATCATTGCGGTCTTTGTAAGTTCAGATTCGGTCGATTGGGCGGCAGCGGGTACGTAGCTGGGATCATCACCTACCAAATCAGGCCGTAGAGCCGACACGAGAACCTTGATGGCTTCGCGATTGATCCTGCCGGCTCCAACAACCTGCTCAGACAGGGCGTTGGCTGAACCCGCTGACTCGCCGAGCTGGTCGAGCATGTCGGCGGTCAGCCTGCGATTTTGCCGCGTGCTCCGTCCGGACGCATACAACGACGTTGTGGGATGGGCACACGGCGATCTGGAAAGCGCACGGAGCCAGATGTGGACCGGCGTTGACGTCCGCGATGTCGCCCGTGCCTGCCGCATGGCCGCCGAGCAGGACGGGCTGGCCTGCGAGGTCCTGTTCATCACCTCATCCCAGACCTATATGGAGATTTCGACCAGAGAGCTGATGGCAAATTACTACCCAGATGCGCAGGACCGCTACGATGGCAACGATCCATACTTCTGTCCCTGCAAAAACTCAAAAACAAGGCGCTTACTCGGGTGGGAACCGAGGCACCACTAGCGCGACAATTACGAACCAGCGAACAGCACAGGAGAATTCTGACCGATCGGGGACGGCTCGGTGCTACATTGGCGGCGGAGGGTTTCAAGATGCCAACAATCGGCCAGCGGTTCGAGCAGGATACAGAGCTGCGCTGTTCCCGGTGCGCACATCTGCACATCGTGCCGGGGGGCGAGATCGTCAGGCCTTGCAGCGTTTGCATGCACATCGAATTCGACAAGCTGCATGCGGCCGCGCCGGACGAAGATGACACGATCGAGATCGGGCTCAGCCGGGAAGAAATTGAGGCCAACGTTCGCGCCGTATTGAAGGCTCGGGAAGGCATGGACAGTCCGCAAATCGACGCTGTGACAGAGGCGGTAGGTCGCGCCGTCCATGCGAACAACCGTCGCCTACAGGCTGATATCGAAGCGGCGTTCAGGGCGCTCGAAGACTAGTCTCGCCTACCATCCCAGCGCACCGGCGATGGACTCCACCTCCGCCCCAACCTCGATCCTGGGTTTCGATTGGGTCAGCGCTCGGTCGGGATCTTTCAAGCCTGACCCCGTCAATACGCAAACGACCGAACTTCCACTCTTCACCAATCCTCGCCGGGCCCGATCCAGCAGTCCCGCCACCGCTGCCCCAGAAGCGGGTTCACAGAAGATTCCTTCAAGCGCCAGCTCTCGGTAAGCCTCCAGTATCTGCTCGTCAGACACAGATTCTATGCTGCCCCCGGACTCGTCGCGGGCCCCCGCGGCCTTCATCCAGTTTTCCGGATTCCCGATTTCCAGCGCGGACGCCACCGTTCTCGGGTCGGCGATCGCATGCCCCTGCACGATGGCTGCGGCACCCTCGGCCTGAAAGCCTCGCATTACCGGCCTGCTCTTTGCCCGCCCTATGTCTACGTAGGCATTGAAGCCGTTCCAGTACGCAAAAATATTTCCGGCGTTACCCACCGGTATGTACAGCTCATCCGGCGCGTCGCCAAGAACGTCGCAGATTTCGAACGCCGCCGTTTTCTGGCCTTCGAGTCGATAAGGGTTCACCGAGTTGACGTGCACCACTCCCGACGACATGGCGGCCAGGTCTTTAGCGAGCTGCAACCGCTGGTCGAAATTGGCCTCCAGCATGACCACGTCGGCCCCGTGCATCTGGGCCTGGGCCATCTTCCCGGCCGCGATCTGCTCCGACACGAGAACGACGCAGCGTATGCCTCCCCGGGCCGAGTACGCCGCCGCCGCGGCCGAGGTGTTGCCCGTCGACGCACAAATAGTGGTGTGGGCCCCTTCCTCAAGCGCCTTGGCGATCGCCATAACCATTCCCCGATCTTTGAACGAGCCGGTGGGGTTGGCGCCTTCGTATTTCAGCCACACCTCGCCTGCGCCCGTCCGTTTTTCGAGCGACGGTGAACGCACCAACGGAGTATCGCCTTCGCCGAGCGAAATGAGCGGTGTATCCGCGGTTACGGGCAGAAGGCCCGTATAGCGACGCAACACGCCTACCCGGGCCGGTGAGTGGGCAGCGTCGGCCGTCACTCCTCCTCCTTGAGATCTTCAACCCGCAGGAAGGCATCGATACGGTTCACAACATCAATCGACTTCATCTGGCGGAGGGCGTCCTGCATGTCCGCCTCAACAGCCTCATGAGTGAGGATGACAAGTTCGGCCGCGCCCTGACTAGCGTCGACTTCCTTCTGATCCAGACCTGCGATGCTGATCCCGCTATCGCCGAATATGCGACCGATCTGCGCCAGCACTCCGGGCTGGTCAGCGACCCAGATTCTCAGGTAGTAACGACTCCGGATATCGCCCATCGGCATGACCTGAAGATCGCTGTCGAATCGTATCGGCACCCGCGCGTGAACCCCGGCGTTCAGGTTGTGGGCCAGGTCGATGAGATCGGCCACGATCGCACTCGCCGTGGGTTTAGGACCCGCTCCCCGCCCGGCGAACACCGCATGGCCGAGCAGATCCCCTCGAATCCGTACCGCGTTCTCGACGCCACTTACCTGGCTGAGAAGGAAATCGCGGGTAACCAACGTAGGGTGAACGCGCACCTCCACACGGTCAGGCCCGGCCTTGCCAATCGCCAGTAGCTTGATCGCGTATCCCAGGTTACGTGCATGCACGAAATCAATAGCGTCAAGCTCGCCAATTCCCTCCCGGTAGATGTCGTCAGGATGGACCTGCACGCCAAAAGCAAGGCTGGCGAGGATTCCGAGCTTGTAGGCGGCGTCGTGTCCCTCCACGTCGTTGGCTGGATCTGGCTCGGCATAACCGAGGTCCTGCGCCTCCCGCAACGCGGTTTCGTAGGGGGTTCCGTCCTGATCCATCCGGGTGAGGATGTAGTTGGTGGTGCCGTTGATGATCGCGTGGATTTCGGTGATATCGTTGGCCGCCAAGTCCTGTCGAAACGGTCCGATAAGCGGTATCCCACCGCCCACGCTCGCCTCGAAAAACAGATCCAGATTCATCTCGCCTGCCAGGCTGAGCAGCTCGACTCCGTGATTGGCCATCACGTCCTTGTTGGCCGTCACCAGGTGCTTGCCGTTACGTAGCGCCGACTCCATATATTCACGAGCCGGCTCGATGCCCCCCATCAGCTCAACGACTACATCAATGTCCTCGGCCTCGAGCACGTCGGCCGCGTTAGTAGTTAAGACGCCGGCACCGACTGCCACCGATCGTTGCTTTTCCAAATCCCGTACCAGCACCCGCCTTACGACGATCTTGCGTCCCAGCCGCTTCTCCAGCCTCGCCGACTGTTCGGCCAGCGTCTTCATCACCCCGGCACCTATCGTGCCCAATCCCAACAGGCCCACCCCTATCAGCGATCTGTCAGCGCTTCCCGGCATTGGTTAGTTCCCACTGGTGGTTCGATAAACGATTTTGCCTGCGCGAGCCGCCTCGGCCAGGAGCGCAAGTGTAGCGTCCGGTAGCCGCCTACCCGAGCTTTACACAATCAGGGGCCAACAACGACGCTCACCGGCCGCGACTTCCATTTCTGTCAGCGTCGTCCGGTTCTGGAGAAGAATCTTCTTCATCGTCATCCACTCCCTCCCACTCCCACTCGTCGTCATCCTCGGGTGATGGCTTATCGTCGCCGGCCTCGACCCATTCCCAGCCATCCTCATCCGCCTCGGCAACAATTTTTTCGCTCTCAGTCCCTTCCTCTTCCTCCTCCCACTCCCACTCATCGTCGTCATCCGGGAGGGGTTCATCGCCCTCTACCTCGACCACTTCCCACCTGTCATCATCCACCACCCCGGTATCGGCATCGCTACTCGCATGGTCGCCATTTGGCAGAACGTCATCAGGCAGATCAATTTTGCCCTCCTGGTAGAGCCATTCGATCGTCTGATCGAGGCCCTCCTCCAATGCTATGAACTTCAGCCCAAACTCGTTCTCGGCCTTGGCGGAATCGTAGCTCGCTCCGTGCAGGGCGCTCTCTACCGCACTGCGCGTCAGGAGCGGCGCTCGCTTGCTAAACCGCCCGCGGAACGCCTCGATCCAGAGGAAGAACTTAAGCTGCCAGGGAGCCGCGACGCGCAACGTTGGATCGACCCCTGCAATGGCCGCCGCCGTCCGCAAGAACTCGATCCGAGTCGTGTTCGTGCCACTCAGCAGATAGCGCTCCCCCGGCCGGCCAATCTCGTCCGCGGCCAGAATTCCCTTGATCAGGTCGTTCACGAAGACGTAGGCCGCCGGGGCATCCACGCTGGCCGTTATCACGCCGTTCAAGAGGCCCGTCAGGCGCCCGCGATTGTGCTCGCTGTTGCCGGGGCCGTACACGAGGCTCGGGTTCACGATCACCGCTGGCACCCCCTTTTCAACGAATTCGGCCACGAACTGCTCAGCCTCCCATTTGGAACGTTCGTACGGTGACAGGAAGTAGCCACGATGTTCGGTCTCTTCAGTTCCGATTTCGCCCCGGCCCTCGCCAATTGTGCTCGCGCTACTGACCACGACGACCTTCTGTACGCCGTGATCCAGCGCCGCCTGCATAATGTTGACGGTGCCTCCGACGTTTACGTCGAAGAACGCGCTCTCCCGCTCGGCCGTGTCCTCAAACAGCCCTGCGAGGTGAAACACGCGCTCGCACCCCTTCACCGCTTCCACCACATCCTCTCTATCGGTGACATCACCTTCAAGGATGTCCATATCCATATCGGGCAAGACCTCCACATCGCTGTTGGGACGAACGAGGATACGGAGTTCGTCACCCCGTTCAAGCAACGCGCGCACGAGAGGCGCGCCCACAACGCCGGTCGCGCCGGTTACGAGAGTTGTCACTTGGCTACTGACTCCGCCTCAGGCCAGGACCGCCGCCGCCGCGACCTCTCGCATGGCAGCCAGCACAGTCTCCACGTCCTCGGCCGAAATCTGATGATGCGTGCAAGCCCGCGATATGCCCTGGCGATCCCCACCGATCAAAATGCCCCGCTCGGCCAGCTCAGATACGAATCTGGCCAAACCGATACTGCCTTCTTTGTACCGAAAGAACACCAGATTCGTCTCCACTGCCTCCGGCTCAATCAGTAGACCCGGTATTTCGGCCATTCCTTCCGCCAGTTTCCGAGCGTTGACGTGATCCTGCTTGATCAGCGGCGGGGTCTCCTTCAACGCCACCAATCCCGCCGCCGCGATTACCCCGGCCTGCCGCATGCCGCCTCCGAGCATTTTGCGCTTGCGATGTGCGGCCTTTCTGAACTCCTTCGAGCTCACCACCATCGATCCTACCGGTGCGCCCAAGCCCTTAGAAAGACAAAACTGAACGGTATCCGCCGCCGCTGTAAGCTCCCGTACACTCAGTCCCAGTCGCGTGGCCGCGTTGAATATCCGCGCTCCATCCACGTGGATCTGCAGCCCGTGCCGATTAGCCACCTCGCGCAGACCGGCCATCTCCTCCACGGTCGTGCACGTACCGCCGGCGCTGTTGTGAGTGTTCTCCGTCCAGATCAGCCTGGGCACGGCCAGGTGGACATCCTCCGGCTCCATCGCCGCCTCCACCGCTGGTCCAGTGAGGATGCCCCGCTCGCACCAGATCTTCTCGAGCGTCACCCCCGCCAGCGCCGCCGGCCCGCCCCCTTCGTAATGCCCAACATGCGCCCGCGTCTCACAGTAGACCAGGTCTCCGGGGCTTGTGTGGGCCATCATCGCGACGGCGTTACCCTGCGTGCCGCTGGTTACGAATAACGCGGCCTGCTTGCCAAAAAGATCGGCCGCGTACTCCTCCAGCTCGTTTACCGTCGGATCTTCTGCCTGCACGTCGTCGCCCACTTCCGCCCGGGCCATCGCCGCGCGCATCGATTCCGTCGGCAGCGTCACCGTGTCGCTACGCATGTCGATTAATTTGCTCACGGGTTGATCCTCAAGCCACCGATCTCATCACTTATTCGTTTAACTCTTCTTCAGAACTGCTCATGTTCAGTATCAAGATACCGCGCTAGTTCATCCCGTTCAAAGACCGGCAGCACTGAGCGGTCTTCAAAGGTACCGGCCCCGTCAACCAGCCGGCCTATCACCGTGGCCGGAATCCCCTCTTTACCCAGCCTCGATAACGCTTCGTCAGATCCTCCTGCGGACACCACCACCATTAATGCCCCGGAGGCCAGCAGCCCGAGAGGGTCCAATCCCAATGCCTTGCAAACGGTGGACGTTTCCGGCAGCACCGTTACGTCATCCACTTCGACCTCGAGCCCCAGTCCGGTTGCGGTGGCCAGTTCCCGAATGGCGGTCGCAACGCCTCCTTCGGTCGGGTCGTGAAGGGTGTGAAGCCCCTCCTGACCCCGCAGCGTGCTGGCAGCCGAAAGTACGCTGATGCCGGGCCGGTCCAGCAGGTCGGCCGCCGCCGCGATCCCAACTTCGGTCAGCCCCGCCGCAAGAAGCTGGCCGACGGCCTCCCGCGCCAACACCGCCGTCCCTTCGATTGCCACCCCTTGGGTGAGAATGAGAGCGTCTCCAGCGCGCGCATTCCGGGGCGACAGCAGCCCGGACGCAGCGACCTCGCCGAGCATGCAGCCGATCACTATTGGTCGGTTTACCGCCGGCGTAATCTCGGTGTGCCCACCGACCAGGCTCACGCCAATCGATACGCAGGCGTCCTCAATCTGTTCGAATATCTCCCGAACCATACCTACTTCGGTGTCGTCCGGCAGCAGCGCCGTCGCCAGAAACCACCTCGGCACGCCGCCCATGCAAGCGATATCGTTGGCGTTCACATGAACTGCATAGTATCCAGCGCGATCCGTGGTAAAGGTGATCGGATCGGTCTTGGCAACCAGATACTTGGCCGATCCGGGCGTGAAGTCGATTACCGTGGCATCGAAGCCAACCGCACCATCCAGCAGCACTTCCGGTCCGGTCGTCATCCCGTGCAGCAGCGATGCCAACAGACCGGCCGGTAGCTTGCCCGCTTTTAGCGGACCGGATTCCAAGGGGGTCAAGGTCTCTCATATTCAATTCGGCGGATGCCTCACGACGTGTACACCATTTTACGGGACCATTCGAATAACTGATGCGAGAATTGACCCTGGTAGCGCAGACAAATTCCAGGGAGGTCCGGCCGGATGCGAATGCCCTCACCCATGGGGTTAGTCGCCAGGAAGCTGCGTGAGCGCCTCGTTGGTCGACTCGTCGTTCGCGGCACAATCAAGTCCAAGCGGTTGACTGCCGCCATGGAGCAAGTGCCCCGACACATTTTCGTCCCCGAGGTCTCGATTCGCGCTGCGTACGACGATCGGGTGGTGCTCACGAGAGAGCACGATGGTCAGGTGCTGAGCACCCTGTCGCAGCCCTCGGCAGTGGGACGCATGCTGGAAGACCTGAAAGTGGAGCCGGGCATGCGGGTGCTCGAAATCGGCGCCGGCACTGGCTACAACGCGGCTTTGCTCGCCGAGCTGACCGGCGACCCGACCTTGGTCACCGCAGTGGAAATCGACCCGGGCATGGTCGACCGCGCCCGAAAATCTCTCGGAGTCGCCGGCTACGGCGGAGTGACCGTGGTCCACGCCGATGGATTCGGCTTCGAATCCAATACCCAGTTCCACCGCATCGAACTCAGCGTTGAGGCGCCCTTCATCGCGCCAGGTTGGGTGCGCAGCCTTCGCGCGAGAGGCCTGATCCTGCTCCCCTTGCGGCTCAAGGGGATTCGCTATTTCACTCCTGCATTTCGGAAGCACCTGGATAGGTTGCAGGCCGAGTCTGATTCAGGGTGCTCCTTCATGGCGATGCGCGGCCCTTCCAGTACAGTCGAAACCTCGTTTCGCGTGCCAGGGCTCGATCAAGCGAAATTCACCTGGGAATCGCCGGGCGAATTCCCCGGTGAGGCTCTTCGTTCAGCGCTCGCGGCCACCGCCCAGACCCACCCGGACGCGAACGCTAATTATTCCGCTATCGGCTATGTCGCACTCGGGCACGATGCCACGTTCACCATGACGGATCGAGGAGATCGTGGAGCCCAGCAGCTCGGCGTTTACGACCGCGGCTCTGGCAGTGTCTGCCTTCTTCGGGGAATCGCCGACGGCACCGGCATCCGCATTCAAAGCTTTGGCGGCGATGGTGCCTACATCGCTGCACTTAGCCTTCTCGACGAGTGGCACCATCGCGGAAAACCTCTCCTGGGAGACCGTCAGATTTTGGTCTATCCGGCCGGTCAGACGCCCGCGCCATCGCCCGGCTGGCGCCTGGTTCGCAAACCCCACTACAACCTACTGGTGGGTCCCGCGGGCGTTCCGGCTGGATCCGATCAACCGGACTTAGGTTGAGCAGCTAGTCTCACAAGTACGTAAAGTCCGGTAACCGCCACGACAATCGCCAAGGCAAGTCCCACCATCGTCGCCAAAACAGTGGCAACCGTTGTCAGCACGGCCATCGCATCGCTGCTGGCGCTTACAGCGAACCGCTCCAGCCCGTAAAACCGGCTGCCCAATCTCCGCACGATCAGCTCCCGGAGAGCGGTCGCGAGCAGGGCCACGAAAGAGCCGAGAACAATCGCCACCACCATCCCCACCGTTTCCGCTCCGAGCATTCCGCCGGCCAGGCCACCACCAGCAATACGAAGCCCTAGCGTCAACTTTCCCCAGGCTGCGGCCGTGACCGGCAGCTTGTCCAACACGATGTCGATCCCGAGAAGCATGAGAACGGGAATCAAGAATGGCCACTGCGTCGCGAACTCCATCTCCGGCGGCGCACCGATAACCAGCCCCGCGCCGACCGCCACGCCCAGTATCCCGATGGCGGCAAAGGGATTCAGCCCGGCGCAGAACGCGACCGCAAACAGCGCCATCAGGCCCGCGATCCCAAACTGGCCATGAGAATGCTCAATCCATATCTCCTGACTCGGCGCCATCGGCACCCTCACATACATACACTGTTGCGTCCATCCCCATCGCCTGCCGGTAGCGGATCGCAACTTCAGCGGCGAACTCTTCCACTTTTGATCGCTCCACGAAGTTCACGGTGCATCCCCCGAATCCGGCCCCCGTCAGACGCCCTCCCACAAACCCCGTGCATTGGGCCGCGGCCTCCACCATTGCGTCAAGTTCCGGCGAACTCACCTCGTAGTCATCCCGCAAGCTCGCATGGGATCGGGCCATCAGATTGCCGATCGCCACCCGATCATCAGCATTCAGCGCATCCACCAGTGCGAGCACCCGTTCATTCTCACTCACAATGTGCCGGCAGCGGCGGTACAGCACCGGCCCCAGCTCTTCCCGGGCACTCTCCACAAGAGTCGCGGACGCCTCTCGCAAGCTTCCGACCCCATCCGGGCCACGACCCAGCACGGTCAGCGACCGGGCGCATTCGGCGAGGCGCTGATTGTAAGCGGACATCGCCAGGGCGCGCTCGGCGCCCGTCTCGCACACAACAATCGCAAGTTGATTCGGAATCGAAACAAAGCTGGCTCCCAACGACCGACAGTCCAGCATCATCGCGTGCCGCGCCCGACCTCCGAAAACAATCATCTGATCCATCACGCCACATCCCACGCCAACGTACTCGTTTTCCGCCCGACGACATATCGGCACCAGTTGCTCCGATACTGCTCGGATTCCGTTGACCGCCAGCGCCGCCAATGCCACCACGGCCTCGAGCGCTGCGGAACTCGACAGCCCGGCAGCCACCGGCAGCGTCGAGCTAAGCGTGAGGTCGAAGCCATATTGGAGATCGAATCCCGCTTCACGTAGCGCCACCGTTACCCCTCGCACATAGTTGCCCCAACTTCCCGATCTCGGCTTGCCTTCCTCTTCGAGCAAATACGATTCCCGCTTCCCAACCGCCAACGACACCACATTTACTTTCCTGTACCGGCCGCGCCGAGATAAGTCCCCGAATTTCCGGGTCGATCGCCACCGGCAAAACATACCCCTCCGTGTAGTCGGTGTGTTCGCCGATCAGATTCACCCGACCCGGCGCCCGAACCCAGTGCGTCGGTGGGCTATCGGCCACATGATGCGCTGCCAAGTCCTCGGCCCAGCCGGGATTTGTTTCTTCGGACATCAACCTGCCCTCAGTCCGAATCGACGGAACCGCCAAAATACGCGTTCACCTCGGCGTAGATCTCCGGGTCGCCGATATCCCACCAATGCCCGTCATAGACGCAGGCATACATGGGCGTCTCCCTGTGCGCCCACTGTACAAATCCACCGATTACGTCCAAATTGTGCCCCTCGTCCCGATACCGGGCGAACAAACCCAGGTCCGCTTTGCGAAAGAGATATATCGCCACCGCCACCAAGCTGCTCGTTGGGTTTGCCGGCTTCTCTTCAAATGACCGGATTCGCCCGTCATCGTCCAACCGCAGATTGTTGAACTTTGTGGCCGCCTGCACATCGCCTACGTCGTAAAGTGCCACCGCCGAGCCTTTAGTCTGAAGCACGGTCGCCATTTTTCGAAGATCAAAATCGCAAAGATTGTCCCCGGCGACCACCAGAAGATCGTCATCAATTCCGGCGTTCTCAATGCCGTACAGGACATCGCCAACGGCCCCGAGTCGGTCCTCGGCGCTGCTGGTCCCATCGTTTAATACGCGAATCGGTACGACCCGCGAACTCGCGGACGCCCATTCGACAAAGTCGCCGTGGAAACGCTGATTGGTAACCACCACGATCTCATGCAAGTCCGGGAGTTCGCACACGCGATCCAACAAGTAATCCACCACCGGCCGGTCGGCCACCGGAAGCAGGACCTTCGAGCGATTGAGCGCCAGCTCACCTAGACGCGTACCGTATCCCCCCGCTAGGACCAGGCTTCGCAAATCTTTTACCTCGGGAA
>CAUYYU010000003.1:0-33805 GCA_963577415.1 Chloroflexota bacterium | reverse complement strand
GCTCTCTCCGGTTCGTTCGACGGCAGGCCGCCCATCATTCTTGCCGCAACGATCGCCAGAAAGTTACATAGTCCGTTCAACGACCCCGTCTAAATTCGACCGCGGTGACCCAACCGCCCAACTCAACGTAACGAAGTGGCCTGTGCGATCGATACCACAGCAGAGAGGATAGGACACATCCGCTTCCCATCTCATGTGGCGGACGCCGAGTGACGAAAATAGAACAGCACCCGTTTGAGCCAGCGTCCTCCGGCCCACTCTTTCAATGCCCTTCAAAGCTTCCACCCTCTTTAGATTATCCACGCCCTCTTGGGTCAGGCCGTTGGTCATTACCCTCGCTGTACTTTGCGGAGTCGCGGTCGCCGCCTTCATCGGCTCCCTCATCTTTGCAGTCGTCTCCCTCCGCGTTCCGGCGGTCACGCCAGATCCGGCCGGCTTCGCCGAGTTGATGAACCGTCATCAAGCTTCGCTTGCTTCTGACGGGGGCCCTACCGATCCCGGGTACGAGACTGGTCCGCAGATCCTGGACGCTCCCGCTCTGCCGTCCCCTCAACGCCTGCCTGTTCCGGCCGAGCCTGGCCCGCTCTCCACTCAATTGCGCGATCACTCGACCACCATATTGCTTGCCGGCCAGGCCGCCCCGGTCACTATCGACACCTCTGAGCGACTCAATGTCCTGATCCTAGGGGTGGACGTCGTGGACCGCTTCGTCGGAAATACGGACGTGATCATGCTGCTCAGCGCCGATCTTGAGTCCCGGTCTGCTGCCCTCATTTCGTTTCCCCGCGATCTCTGCGTCGCCGACTGCAATCGCTCCTCCGACCGTCTCAACGGTATCTACTCCCGCTACGGCGCCGATACCATGCTGGAGGTCATGACAGAACTCACCGGCCAACCCATCGCCTACTACGCAGTGGTTAATTTCGACGGCTTTTCCCGAATCATCGACCGTCTCGACAGCGTCAATATCAATGCTAATCGCGATTTCGACGATATTGTCCCCAACCCCGATGGATCCGGCGGAATCCTTCGGCTGTCACAGGGCGAGAATCATCTCGACGGCCGCGAGGCCCTCATGTACGCACGCTCTCGCCGGTACGACACATCCGGTGATTTCGCCAGAATCTGCCGCCAGCAGCAGATCGTCACCAGTCTTATCTCCAGCCTTCTGCGTCCCGCTTCCCTCATCGACATTCCCTCCTTACTCATGGATTTGGGCGGTGCCGTCGAGTCCAACGTCGCCGACGGCGATCTCGTCAGCCTCTTACAGCTCGCATCCACCCTTTCCATGGGTGACATCACCCGCGAGGTGATTCTCAACGATGGCGTCTCCGGCACCACCATTACCGGTTCCGACGGCTCCTACCTCATCAGGCCCGGTCAAGAGGCGATTCGGGCCGAGGTCGCCGACGCCACCCTGTCCGGAGCTGCCCTGGAGACTCCCGCCAGCTGCCTTCCAAACTAGCTCTCTCAATTCCCCGGACTGCCGCGGCTTCAAGAATCGCTCGCTGACAGTAGCGGGGGGGGCGGGGGAACCGCGTCCGGACATCCCCATCCTCGTCCCGTCAGCCCAAGGCCACGGCGGTCACGACAAGTACTAGCAGCATCACCCCGGCCAGCGACAGAATCCGAACGAGATCCTTTCTGACATAGCGCAGGTCTCCCAGAGCCATTCCCGGCGGCTCCGCTGACATCCCATCCTGCTGATGTTCCGAGTCTTCCCTCAGAACGCCTCCAGAAGGTTCCGGCAACCGGGGGGTGGTTCCGCGCGTTATATTCGCCTTCCTAGGAGAAGGCAGTATCGGCACCTTTCGTTTCGCCGGTTCTCCCTTTCGGTCGCGCCGGGACCGACGCGTATCCCGCTTCCTGCGTCGATTAGCCATACGACCTCAATTCGGGCCGGCTGTCACAGCCTCGCGATCCCACCCCCCTTGGGCCACCGCACTCATGCACCACGTACCCCCGTCCGACCCAGACCGTCGCTCGCTGTTTCACGTGGAACATCCCCACCACCCGTAATTCGCTCGAACAGTACCTTCAAATCCTCGTCGTCATAAAAATGAATTACTATCCTTCCCCCCGTCCCCTTTCGTTGGACCTCGACTTTCGTCTCCAACGAGTCCCTAAAAGCAGTCTCCAGCCAGTGATTCTCAACATCGTTACCTGACTGGCGCGACACCCGATCATTCCTCCGCCTCACCGCCCGCTCGACCCCCCTCACACTCATCCCTTCCCTCAGGATTCCTTCCAGCAGCTCCGCCCTTCCCAGCGGATCGCGCGTCCCCAAAATCGCCCGCGCATGACCTTCAGTTATTCGCCCCTCGGAAAGCGCCTGCAGAGCATCCTCCGAAAGATCCAACAACCTCATCGTATTCGCCACCGCCGACCGGCTCTTACCTACCGTTTCCGCTATACCTTCCTGCGTTAAGTCAAATTCCGCCTGCAACCGCCGAAAAGCCCGCGCCCTCTCCACCGGCGACAGGTTCACTCTCTGTAAGTTTTCTACCAACGCCAGCTGTAACCGCTCCTGCTCCCCTACCGACCTCATCAGACCCGGTATCACCGTCAATCCGGCCATTCCGGCCGCTCTCCAGCGTCGTTCCCCCGCAATGAGCTCATACATCCCGTCCTCATCACGCTCCGCCACCACCACCGGCTGCAATATTCCATGGAGCCGAATCGAATCCGCCAGTTCCCTCAATCCACCCTCGTCCGCTCGATCTCTCGGTTGGAGGCGGTTGGGCCGGATCACCTCCCTCGGCAATTCCAACACCTGCTGCACGCCCCGCGGCAGCAGCGCGTCGATCCCCCTCCCCAACCCTGTACTACGCCTCGGCACCGTTCACCACTTCTCCCGCCAACACGCGGTACGCCAAGCTAGCCGCTCCCTGCGGGTCATGTTCCAGCACCGTCCGGCCAAATCCAGGCGCCTCCGCCACCTTCACCGTCCTAGGTATCACCGTTCTTGCGACCTCTCGGCCAAAATGCTCCCTCACATCGCGTACCACATCACGCGCCAGATTGTTCCGCCGATCGTACATAGTCAGCACGTAAAGACGTCCAATTCTCTCGACCCCCCTCAGCGCCGCCACCCTCTCAAGCGTACTCATTAGCCTCGTCAGCCCCTCCAGCGCCAGATATTCGCATTGCACCGGCACCAATACCATGTCCGCTGCCACCAGCGAGTTTATCGTCAGCAATCCCATTGTCGGGGGTGAATCCACCACCACGTAGTCATACGCATCCCTCACTTCCCTCAAGATTCGCGCCAACACGCTCTCCCTCCCCTCCATACCAACCATCTCGATCTCAATCGCTACCAGATCCTCGTTCGCGCCCAGAACATCTAATCCGACCACGTTCCCTTTCTTGACCCCCTCCCCAACCGGTATTTCTCCCCTCATCACCCTATATACATCAGCCACCCCGGACTGCCCTGACAGCAAGTTGTTCGTCGCGCTAGCCTGCGGATCCACGTCCACCACCAATACCCGCTTGCCTGACGCCGCGATTGCCGCCGCCAGATTTACCGCGGTCGCGGTTTTACCTACCCCTCCTTTCTGATTCGCCACCGTCCAAACGACACCCTCCCTTGCAATCGCCCTACCGTCAGCCGACCTCACAATCCCGCCTCATATCCGACACCGGACGACTTCGCTCTTATTGTTTCGAACAATCCCATACTGGTTGTATACCGACGTAGTAGTGGTAGGGCCTGTGGAAACGGGGAAAGTTCGGTTCTCATGCTGTAGAGTCGGCTTTCCAGACTGTCTACAATTTGCTGAAAAGAGCTTCGCGATTTGGCCGTGGTTGTGGACGAAGTCTGGTAAATCGTCGGGGTCTGTGGATAACCAAGCCTGTATCCACACCCCGTCAGGCGTCTATCAACGCCTACTCCACTGCAGTCAACTGGCCGCATGAGCACGTACCACGGAGATCGCACCTGGATCCCCGTCCGGATCATTGCCTTCCTAGGACGGCCGCTCGGATTGAATCGATATCGCCTGCCAGATCGGCATCTGCATCCAGCCTGCCCGCCACTTTCTGGTAGCCATGCAGGATTGTGGAATGATCGCGTCCTCCTAGGGTGGCGCCAATTGCCGGCAGCGAATAGGAGGTCAGAACCCGCATCAGGTACATCGCGACCTGTCGGGGATGACTAACATCCCTCCTGCGGCTCCGTCCCACCAGAGCGGATGCCTCTACCCGATAGTGCTCCGCCACCCCTTCAAGCACGTCTTCCAACGCCACGATCCGTCGCGCGCCTCCGTAGGCCAGCCCATTCAGCGCCGCCTTAGCCATTTCAACCTCCAGCTTGCCCCCGTTCAGATCGGCGAACGCTATGACCCTGGTCAGGGCGCCTTCAAGATCGCGGATATTTCGGGTGATCTTAGTGGCCATGTACTCTGCCACTGCATCGGGCAGCGACACTCCGCCGGCTTTTGCCCTCGTCCGGAGCACCGCCATCCGCGTCTCAACGTCTGGCGGCTGCACGTCGGCCACCAAGCCGCAGGCGAACCTTGTGATCAGTCGATCGGATAGCGGCTGGATCTCGTGAGGCGTCCGATCGCTTGTGAATACGATCTGCTTACCTTGAGAATGTAGTGAGTCAAATGTGTGAAACAGCTCCTCCTGAGTGGACTCACGGCCTGCTACGAACTGGACATCGTCCAGCAGAAGCACATCCGCCGACCGATACTTGGTCCGCAGTTGGGCCGTACGCCCCCCCCGGATCGCGCTCACGAGATCGTTGGTAAAGTCCTCGGAAGTTGCGTACAAGACATTCGTTCCCGGTGAAGATTCCGCAATAGCGTCGGCGATTGCACGCAGCAGATGCGTCTTTCCCAGCCCCACCCCGCCGTAGATGAATAATGGATTATAGGTTTTACCCGGGCTCTCGCTCACTCGTTTGGCGGCAGCGTGCGCCAGTTGATTTCCGCGCCCCACCACATAGCTGTCAAAGCTGAACCTGCTCGCCAGAGTAGCTTTGAGACCCGCAGACGGGTCCGCCTTTCGGGCCCCACGTTGCCCTACCGACGGACTCGCCGCCGACAGCTTTCCAGCCAACTGTCCATCAATGATAAAAGTAACGGCAACTTTACGGCCGGCAATATCACAGACAGCGTCATCTACAATCGGTCGGTAATTACGTTCGATAGTTTCCCGTGCAAACGCGTTGGGAACCCCGACCACCAACCGGCTCGGGCCACCTTCTACGAAATGACTATCCTTGAGCCAGGCAGCAAACTGGCCGCTGCTCATCTGAACCTCAAGTGCCCCCAGCGCGGCGTCCCAAGTGGAGCGGTCAATCAACAGTTAGACTCCCTATAATGGACGTTGGCAGGCATGGCCCGAGCGCTGCGTAGAAGAAATGATATGCCACTCGGGATGCGTGTTTCAATCCCAAGTAAACCTGTGCCTTCGACTTTTTTCAGTCGATGCGGACATTTTTTGAATCGTCCAGACTTTTGTCGAACGACCTTCCCTCGGGCACAGCCTTAATTCGGCGTGTTGGCATTTACGGGCGTCAGCAACAAGAAGCTCGCGTATGCAAGGGGCCCGCGGCTCTGCAGTCCAACCAGAACGGCGGAAATCGCGTTCAGGGATGCATTGACGGCTAGGCCAATTGGATCGCCGGGGCTAACCGAATTGCGGCCCGCGGTGTCCATGCGAGGTGTGACCGTCTAATCGACAACAGTAACCAATGCGACGTCTTCGGCGGCAAGCAACGGTCCGTCCTGGGTCGAATGTAGCTACACGGGACGATTCATCTGTTGCCCGAGCGACCGTCTCGCGCGCCGAGTCTGCGACGACTGAAATAGGGAGGGACCATGGATGAATCGCTGAGGATCGGGCTACGCGGCAGCCCGAAAGTGGTGCCCGCCACGTAATTTGCTGTGTACCAAAGGTTCCCGACATTCGCGTCATGGTCGCTGCAATTGAGACGGATCCAGTCCGCGGTGGCGGCACAACTGTGTCGGAGGTAGTGATCGAAAGTAACAGTATTTCGGGCCAGTTGTGACCGGAACCGAACCTCCCCTTGTATGCTGAGGCGGGGAAAAGCAAGGTTATGGGAATTGAAGAGGGGTGAAGAGTGAGCCTTCAATTTCGCAATGAAATAAAGTCCTCGCGGAAGCCGTGGCTTGGACCACTACGCGTCGTTGGTCGGCGGGCCCGCAATTTTCATATACGTGGCCAAACAGCCTTCGGAACCGGTGACCCGGGTAGCCATACTCTCCGACGCACAGATTACCGGCCGGCGTAACAAATTCGAGACGTACCCGCTTGCCTGGGTAGGCGTCGCGGCTATTTTCGCCGGAATTGGCGCATCTCTTACCAGGGAGTGGGCGAGTCGTAAGGAACATCAGATTGACGCCTTGTTGGAGCGCCGCTACGGCGTTTTCCCTCCCCGTCCCGTCGGTTTCCTCGATCGCTTTCGCGGCGGGAGCAGTCCCCCGGATAATCCGTCGGATGCTTAATCGAATCCTCGCTCCTCCAGCGCCCGCTCGTCCATCCCATACGCATGTCCGATTTCATGCAGGACCGTCCGCCGAATCTGAGCACTCAGCTCGTCCGAGTCCCGAAAGTCCCGCTCTAGCGGTACCTTGTATAGCGTTATGCGATCCGGGACGACCATGGTGTACCCCGTTGTTCGCTGGGTCATCGGGATGCCAACGTACAGCCCGTAGACCTCCTCGTCGGGTTCAAGCCCTGCCTCGGCCAGATCATCCGCGTTCGGTACGTCCTCAACCGTCACCACAACGTTCTCCAGGGCATTCAGCAACTTCGCGGGCAGCTCGTCCATCGCCGCCACCGCGATCGCTTCAAACTCCGCCTGACGCATGTCTTTCCCGACCTCCGCCGGCGTTGAGCTTTAGCCGCCGAACAGCGTTCTTGCCCCAGCTTCTGCTGCTTCCACGAATACCGCCGGGTAAACCCCAATCCACAGCACCAGTGCTGCCAGTACCGTCAGCGACGCTGTAGCGTGAAGCGGTAATCGGAACCGCGGGCGCTGGGCTTCCTCTTCGCTCTCCGGCGTGACAAACGCTTGGCGGAGGACCAGCAGATAGTAGTAAACCGACAGGATACTGTTCGCGATCGCCAGTGAAATCAGCCACCACATTCCGCTGGCCGCAGCCGTCGTGAAGAGGTAAAACTTCGTCACAAACCCGGCGAACAGCGGCATCCCGGCCAGCGACAGGAGCGATATCGCTAGCACTAGCGTCATTAGCAGAGAGCGTCGGTACATACCCCGAAAATCGCCGAGCTCCTCTTTTCCCGTCATATTGTGGAAATAAATGACCGCCAGAAACGCCCCCAGATTTGTAGCCGTGTAACCCGCCAGATGGAGCAGCATCCCGGCCGTCGTCTCCGCCGTCAGCACCGCAAGTCCTACCAGCACATAACCTGCCTGGGCGATACTTGAGTACGCCAACAGTCGCTTGATATTTGTTTGTTGAATAGCCACCAGATTCCCAAACGTCATTGTCAGGACCGCGACTATCCCAATCGCCACTCGCCAATCTGAAGCCACCGGGGCAAGCCCCTCCGCGAATAGCCGGATCAAAAAGGCGAATCCCGCTGCCTTTGATCCCACCGATAGGAACGCCGTGACCGGGAGTGGTGCCCCCTCGTACACGTCTGGCGCCCAGGAATGGAACGGAAACGCCGCGACCTTAAAACCGAGCCCAGCCAGCAGCAACGCCACTCCCAGCACCCAGACAAGCCCCAGATCGCCCGAATTCTCGATCGCCACCGCGATGTCGCTGTAGAACGTGCTGCCCGTGACGCCAAAAACCAGGCTGATCCCAAAAAGAAGCAATCCAGATGAAAATGCACCCAGGATCAGGTACTTCGCCCCGGCCTCATTCGATCGCGGTTCCTGCCGTGCGTGCGCGGACAGCACATAGAACCCAAACGTCACCAGCTCAAGCGCTATATACGCCGTCAGAAATTCCCGCGCCGACGCGATTACCATGGCGCCAACCGTGGACATCAGGATTAACCCGTAGAACTCACCACCGTTCTTCAGGTTGCGCCGCACATACCCCGACGAACCCACAAGCACAAAGAACGCGATCGCGAGGAACATGACCCTGAAAAACAGCGAGTAATCGCCCAGCTGCATAGTCCCCAAGAACACTTCCCGGTTCTCCCTCCAAGAAAGCGCCAGAAACGCCCCGGCCACCAACGTCCCTGCCGCCGCCGGCCAGGCCAGGTCCGGCTTCCGATCCTCCCGCGTGAACAGGTCCACCCCCCACACCGCGATCGCCGTGCCTACCAGAATCAGTTCGGGCATGAAGAAAACGAAATCGCCGCCGTTCATCTAACCCTCAAGACTCGCCAGCAGCGGTATCGCCGACACGTCGATCGTTCCCACGATCAGCTGCGGGTACACCCCGAACAGCACCAGCAGGCCCACCAGCATCACCCCGACCGCTGTTTCGAGCCGGTTGGCGTCCGGCAGGCCCTGCCATTTTTCCATGACCGGGCCAAAGAACATCCGGGCCACCAGGCGCAAGATGTACGTCGCTGTGATCGCCACTCCGATGATTCCCAGCACCGCCATCCACGGCGCCGTCTCGAACGTTCCCACGAAGACCAGAAATTCGGCCGCAAACCCTGAAAGGCCCGGCAGCCCCAACGAGGCCAGCCCGCCCACGATGAAAAGAGCGCTGAACTTGGGCATCACCTTGGCCATCCCGCTGAACGCACCGATCTCCCGCGTGTGGGCCCGGTCGTAGATGACCCCGACCATGGCAAAGAACAGGGCCGTCATCACCCCATGGGAAAACATTTGCAACACCGCCCCGTTCATTCCCACCACCGTCATACTCCCAATCCCCATCAGCACGTACCCCATATGACTTACGCTTGAGTACCCGATGACGAATTTCAAATCCCGCTGTCCCATCGCCGCAATTGCCCCGTACACCACGTTCACCACCGCCAGCGCCAGGAATATTCCCAGCCAGTACGACGCCCCCTCCGGAACCAGCTGCATTCCCACCCGAATGATGCCGTAAGCTCCCAGCTTCATCAGCACCCCTGCGTGCAGCATGCTCACCGCCGTCGGCGCCGCCACGTGGCCGTCAGGCGACCAGGTATGAAACGGCCACATCCCGGCTAGCACCCCGAACCCGACGTAGAACAGCGGAAATATCACCCTGGCGACCGTAGTGTCCATACCGGCCTGTTCAAGCTCCAGGATGTTGAAACTGCCAATCCCGGCATCGAAATACAGCACCAGCAGCGCTGCCCACACCAAGATGCTTCCCGCCAGCAGGTACATAACCAGCTTCATCGATGCGTACGCCTTGCGCGTACTGCCCCACACGCCGATCAGCAGAAACATCGGCAGCACCGCCACCTCGTAGAAGAAAAATAGAAAAAACAGGTCCAGCACGACGAAAACGCCAAACGTGCCCGCCACCAACAAGAGCATCAGTGCGAAATATTCCCGCGGCCGCTCGTCAATTCCCCACGAAATCAAAACCGCGGCGATTACCACCACTCCTGTCAATAGCACCATCGGCGACGAGATGCCATCCACCCCGACATCCAGGCTGATCCCGATCGACGGCAGCCATTCCAACGAGCGCTGAAATTGATACCCGCCGACGTCCCGGTCGTACCCGGCGAACACGGCGATCGCCGTCGCCAGCGATACCACCGCCGCCGCCAGCGCAAACCACCGCGGAAGATTCTTCTTGTCCGCCGGAAGCGCAAATATCGCCGCCCCAACGATCAAGTTCAGACCGACCAGCAGGTACAGCATGCTCAGCCGGCCAGCACGAGGCCGATTACGAGCGCCAGAATTCCGACTACCATCAACGCCGCGTAGTTGTACAGAAGTCCGGTTACGCTTCGGCGCAGAGTTCTTCCTGAGAGACGAACCGAAGCCCCCACTCCGTCCACCCCCGCGTCATTCACTATCCGCCTGTCGAACACCGCCAAGAAAGCCGCTAGGGCGAGGCTTACGTTGTCGATTAGCCACTGGTACATGGCATCCATATACGCGCGCTTTGCCAGAAACGTGTGAATCCCACCGGTCGCCGCGCGGATCGAGGCCGCCCGGGGCTGATTTCTTTGATATATGGAATAAGCCGCCAGGATTCCCGTGATTGCCGCCGCCGACGACAGCACAACCACCCAGATCGACTCCCCGTGTGCCTCGACCTGCTCGACGGCGAATACGAATCGCCCGAAGGGATTCCCCACCAACTGCGAACCCAACCAGCCGAAGACGACCGCGAAAAACGCCAACACGACCAGTGGAAGCGTCAGTAAACGCTCCGCGGGATGCGCGTTACGCGCCTCGTCCGAGCGCGCCTCGCCGAAGAACACTCGAAAGATAACCCGGAACATATAAAACGCCGTCAGCCCGGCCGTCACCACCCCCACCACGAACGTCACCCAGTGCCCTCCTTCGACCGCCGAATTCAAAATCAGATCCTTGCTCCAGAAACCGCTCAGCAGCGGGAAGCCGGCCAGCGATAACGCCCCGATGATGAAGGTCCAGGTCGTCACCGGCATCTTCCGCCGCAACCCGCCCAGCCTGTTGATGTCAACGATCCCGCCCGCGCTGTGCATCACCGCCCCGGCTCCCAGGAATAGCAGCGCCTTAAAGAAAGCGTGGCCCCCCAGGTGCAACATCGCCGCCGTCACGCTCCCCGTCCCCAGCGCGAACATCATGTATCCGAGCTGGCTGATCGTTGAATACGCCAACACCCGTTTCATATCCGTTTCCACCAGCGCTAGCAGCGCCGCGAGGATCGCTGTGATCGTGCCGATTGTCAGCACCACCAGCATCGCCGCGTCGCTGGCCACAAATAGCGGGAACATCCGAGCCACCAGGTAAACGCCCGCCGTCACCATCGTCGCCGCGTGGATCAACGCGCTCACCGGCGTCGGGCCTTCCATCGCGTCGGGCAGCCATACGTGCAGCGGGAACTGGCCCGATTTCCCCATCGCCCCCAGGAACATCAAGATCGCCGCCAGCGTCACGGTCTCTCCCGGAATCGCTCCCGCCCTGAGCTGGGTGAATATCTCGTCAATTTCGAAGCTCCCCGTCGCCTTAAAAAGGATCAGGATTCCGATCAACAGCCCCACATCGCCGATGCGAGTCGTCACAAACGCTTTTTTCGCCGCTTCCCTTGCCGATGGCTTCTCCCACCAGTAGCCGATCAGCAGATACGAGCACAGCCCCACCAATTCCCAGGACACGTAGAGGATGATCAGATTGTTCGCCAGCACCAGACCCAGCATTGCTGCCGTAAACAGCGCCACGACCGCGAAAAACCAGTGGATGCGCGGGTCGCCTCGCATGTATCCCACCGAGTAGAGCTGAATCACGAACGACAGGAAGGTCACGATCAACAGCATCGTGATCGATAGAGAATCGATGACCATCCCGAGTTGCAGGGACAGGTCGCCGGCGTTAAGGAAATCCGCCGCGAACGGCCTGGGGCCGACGTTCACCTCCACGTCAGCCGCCCGCAAATCCAGGTAGCCGTACACCGCCAGGCCAAAACCCGCCGCCACCGCCGCCAGCGAGACTATCGCCCCACCTCCCGGCATGCGCCTTCCGGCGAACGTCAGCAGCACAAACGCCGCCACCGACAGCGCGGGAATCAGCCAGGCCAGGCTCACCCGCGGTCCCTGCCTTCTAGAGCTACCATCGCAGCAGGTCCAATTCATCGACATTGATATTGGACTTGCGCCTGAATATTTGGAGCACGATCGCCAGCCCCAGCGCGACTTCCGCAGCCGCAACCGTAATCACGAAAATCGCGATGATCTGCCCCACCGTTGGATCGGGCGCCAGGTACATCCCGAACCCGATAAAATTGATATTGACTGCGTTCAGCATCAGCTCGACCGCCATCAAGATGGCCACCGCATTCCGCCGCGACAGCACGCCGTAGAGCCCGATCCCGAACAGGATTGTCGCCAGGAGCACAACGTGTTCCAGCGGTACCGCTTCAATCACCTGATGGTTCCCGCCGCGAAATCACGACCGCGCCGATCAGGGCCACCAGCAGCACCAGCGATGCAATTTCAAACGGGATCGCCCAATTTCGAAACAATGCCCCCGCCAGCTCGGCTGGCGGCACCCGTTCCAGTTGCGGCGTCACCCCCCGCATCCAATCCGCTTCCGTAACCGCGTACCCCGCCACCAGGATGAAGCCCGCCGACGCCACGAACGCCAGCGGCCTCTGCCAGCGATCCTTTGGACTGGTAGCCGGTAGGCCGGTGTTCGTGAGCATCAATCCGAAAATTAGCAGCACTCCCACCGCCCCCGCGTATATCAGCAGTTGCACCAGCGCCAGAAAATCCGCATGCAGAATGAAGAAGATCCCCGCGATCATCACCATCGCCGCTATCAGCGACAGCGCCGCGTAGACGATGTTTCTGGCCAGCACCGTACCGAGAGCCGAGACGATCGCCACCGCGCCTATGATGTAAAAGAGTGCCACCGCAATATTCATGCGGCTGATTCCCCCACCCTTTTTCGGCTCCGCATCAGGCGTCGCCCTCGTCTTCCGCCGGCGCCGGTTCCGGCGTCTCCACCGCGGTCAGCGGTTTGGGGGCCCCCGGGGAATTCGGCGGATTAACTGTCGTCCGAGACATGCCCCGTGCTATCTGCACCAATTCACCCTTGTCCAGGACCATTGAGAGCACATCCGTCGACGAGTACGCGAATTCCGGGGTCATTTCAATCGCCTCATAAGGACAAACGTCCACACAAATCCCGCAATACGAGCACAGCGCCAGGTCCAGGTAGAACTCATCCACCATCGTCTTGCGCTCGGTCACGTCGCCCGAGTAACTCTCGAGGCTGACGAATATGCACTTATCAGGGCATTCCCGCGCACAGGCCCGGCACCCGGTACAAACAATCTCGTCCACATCGTCGTTCCACAGCAGCCCTGGCGCCCCTCTCGAGCGCGGCGTCATCCGTGCCGGCTCATACGGATACATCTCGGTCACCGGCGCCATCGCTGAGCTGCTCAGCGTTTCCTTAAATGATCTGAATATCCCGCGCATCGTTACTCCCTGCTCTTACCGAAGACCGGCGTCGCCGCCATCACTCTGCCGCCGCCGGCGCAGGCACAGGTACAGGTACCGGGTCCCGAGCCGGCACTGCCACTACCCGCAGCCACTCCCGCCGGTAGAACCAGTAAGCCGCCAGCAACGATGCGATCACCATCGGCACCGTCGGCCCCCAGCCATACACCTTGAACGTCGCCGCCACCACAACGTTCAGCAGCGACAACGGTATCAATACCTTCCAGCAAAAACCCATCAACTGATCGACCCGAAGCCGCGGCAGCGTTCCCCGCAGCCAAAACACAAATAGCAGGATGGGCGTCGTCTTCAGGAGGTACCACACCCAGCCAGGCAAGACCGGCCCATGCCATCCTCCCAGGAAGATGATCGTCCCCAGCGAAGCCAGGATGAAGATGTTCACGTACTCCGCCAGCATGAACATCGCCCAGCGAATGCCACTGTACTCGATCGTCGGACCGCCCATGACCTCCGACTCGCCAACCGCCATGTCAAACGGTGTGCGCGAATGCTCCGCCAGCCCGGCCATGATAAAGATGACGAACGCGACCGGCTGCACCACCCCGTACCAGACCGTGTCGCCCTGTGCGTTCACGATGTCTATCAGCGATAGCGAGCCCGCCAGAATCGCCACTCCCAGCACCGAGAACAGCAGCGGGATTTCGTAGCTCACCGCCTGCGCCACTAGCCGAATTCCCCCGAGCAGGGCGTACTTACTTCCCGAGCCCCAGCCCGCCATGATGAAACCCACAACGCTCACCGCCGGCAGCGCGAATACGTACAGCAGGCTCAAGTCCAGCCGGCTCACCACCAGCTCCGGCGTAAAAGGAATTACCACCAGCACGAAAATCCCCGGCACAAACACCACGATCGGCGCGATCCAGTACGCCCAGGGCTCCGCTCGTTCCGGCGTCAGCACTTCCTTGGTCAGCAACTTCACTGCGTCCGCCAGAGTCTGCAGGAGCCCCATGGGCCCCACATGCCACGGACCCATTCGCCGCTGGATTCGGCCCAGAGTCTTTCTCTCCACGTAGACCAGCACCAGCGCCAACAGCGGCGCCGCCAACACAATGACCAGGACCTTCAGAATGGTGATCAGGACGTCCGGCAGGCTCACCTGTCCGCCTCTCCCAGCACGATGTCCATTGACGCGAAGATCAACACCGCGTCGGCGATATAAGTCCCCTTGAGCAATTCCTCCATCGCGCTTACATGCACAAACGCCGGCGCGCGGATTTTGACCCGGTGCGCCGTGTTTTGCCCGTTTCCGACGATATAAATACCCAGCTCACCCCGGGGACTCTCGGTCCGCGAGTAAGCCTCCCCCACCGGGTAGCGCAAACGTCTCGGAATCTCTCCCCGGTATTCGCCGTCCGGCATCCCTTCCAGCGCCTGCTCGATTATCCGCAGCGACTCCCGCATCTCCAGCAGCCGCATCATGTAGCGATCGTGTACGTCCCCCACCGTCCCCACCGGCACCTCGAATTCGAATCGATCGTAGATCGAATACGGCGCCAGCCGCCGCAGGTCTCGGGCCAGCCCCGTAGCCCTCAGTGATGGTCCCGTTATTCCCAGCCGCAATGCTTCCTCGGGCGTCAGCGGATTCAATCCTTTTGTCCGGGCGACGAATATCTCGTTGTCTGTAAGCAGCCCGTGACATCGGTCCAGGCCGTCCGCCAGCCGCGGCAATATCTTCTTCACCGAATCCTTGAAATTCGGCGGCACGTCCTGCTTTACTCCACCCAGCGCGATGTAGTTGTGCAGCATGCGCGCCCCGGTCACCTCCTCAAACACATCGTGGATGATTTCCCGATTCCACCAGCCAAAGATGAACGGCGAGCTGAACCCCGCATCCGTTCCCAGTGCCCCGTAAAACATCATGTGATTCGCGATCCGGTTCAGCTCCGCCATGATCACCCGGATGTACTCCCCCCGTTCCGGCACGGCCACCTCGTACAGCTGCTCTGCTGCCAGCACCACTCCGAGTTCAGTGTTCAGCGCGCTCAGGTAGTCTGCTCGGTCAGTAATCACCGGCAGCTGAATCACGGTGAGATTCTCGGCGATCTTTTCCACCCCGCGATGCAGGTAGCCAATTTCCGGCCGGCAACTCAATACCACCTCCCCGTCCACCGCCAGCTCCAGCCGGCACACGCCATGCGTGCTCGGGTGCTGCGGGCCCATGTTTATCTCCATGAACTCCGCGTTCTGGTCTGACCTGCCCGAGGTCGCCTCAGCCATTCTCAATCTCCGGCCGCACCGCCTTCCAAATCTCGAAGGGCACGTCTCCACGTTGCTTGAATCGCTCCACCATGTCCGGCGCTTCACGCTGCGGATAATGCTTCAGCAACGCGCCCTGCATGTCCTTTTCCAGCAGCAGCGGCTCCGGATACGGATGGCCTTCAAACTCGAACAAGAAGAGGTCCATCGCTTCCCGCTCGTGCCAGTTGGCCGTCGGCCAGTCTTCACTGATCGTCGGGATCAACGGCCGGTCGTCCGGCACGCGCACCCTCAACGTGATTCCCTCCGCGTGCCAGCCGCCGAAGAAGTGATACACGGCTTCAAGCTCGCCATCATCGGGCCAGTGCAACCCGGAGATGTCGTACAGCAGGCTGAACTCCGGATCGTCACTTTTACTGATCTCATGGGCCGCCGCCCGCAACTTCTCCGCCGTCAGTTCGACCTCCACGAACTGTCTGTCCACCACCACCGTGCCCCCCAGCGGCTCCAGGGTCGCACGGGCCCAGTTCGCAATCGACTCTTTAGTCGGAGCCGGCCGCGACCCGGCTACTTCTTGCGCCATACACCGGCCTTCGCATCCGCCATGATCTTCGCCTGCAGGCGCACGAATCCGTCAATCAACGCCTCCGGACGCGGCGGGCACCCCGGCACGTAAATGTCCACCGGTATTATTTTGTCTACTCCCTCGATCACATTCTTGTACGAATAAAAGGGCCCCCCGCATTCCGCGCACGAGCCCATCGCTATGGACCACTTCGGCATCGGCATTTGCTCCCATAGCAGCTTCACCACCCGAGCCATCTTCCGATTCACCGTTCCTGCCACCAGGATCACATCTGCCTGCCTCGGTGATGGGAACGGCAATATGCCCATCCTGTCCAGGTCGTAGTTCGCCATGTATGTGCCGATCATCTCGATGGCGCAGCAGGCGATCCCAAACGTCATCGGCCACAGCGAGTTCTTGCGGCTCAACGCAAATAGCTGATCAACCTTCAGGGTCAGGATGTTTGCCGGCAGACTTTGGAACAGACCCCCCATCTCGCCATCCATTCCGATCGGCCCTATAGGTTGATCCTTGATCAAAGGTTCTTCGTCGCCCGGCATGAACAACGGCTGGTCTGGATCTACCGTCAGCGCCATTCCAGCGCACCCTTTTTCCAGGCGTATACGAGACCGAAAAACAGTATCGCCATGAAGACCAGCATCTCTACGAAGGCAAAAGGCCCGATCTCTCCCAGCACCGCCGCCCACGGAAACAAGAACACACCCTCAATCGCGAATATCACGAACAGGATCGCCACCAGGTAGTAGCGCACGTGCATCTGCCGCCAGCCACCCTCCTCCGACTCCATCCCGCATTCAAATATCGTGCGCTTCAACCGCGAAAACTGCTGCGGCGCCAGCATGATTCCAAGGAAGATATTTACCACGACGAACCCCGTCGCCGCGATGACCGCGATCAGGAGCGGCAGGTAGCTCTCCAGATATTCGGGTTGCAGTGTGTAGCGGCCTTCCTCGCCTACCCCAACACTCCGGTAGATTCTATCCTAAAGGCTGGGTGCTCTAGCCCCGGTTACACTTAATCCTCGCCGCGTCAGGCGGCGTTCCCAAAATCCCGGTTTCCATCTGCATCTGCAACCCTTTCTCCTCCATCGTATGTGTAAACGAACGCCCCGCTTCGATCTCGCTCACGCCGAATAATTAACGGTCAAACTGTTAACGGCGAAACAACTTCCCTGCGCGCCAGATCAAGTACCATCGCTTCCTCTCGAATAGATACCCGTGGTTCTGTCGATTATCAATAAGTACGGTCGTCTATTTAAGGCAATCCCATGCCTGAGGTGGGGACGGAAAGCTGCCGGAGTGCCTGGACTCACCGGGTCGCTGATCGAGGCAACAGACCGGTTTCAGAGCCAAGTCTTGTGAAATTCACTGTCGCCACTCATTATTAACGCCCGTAAAAATGGGCGTTCCCACTTCGCTCGATCCCATCGACCCGACCACGAACCATAGCCTCACCGCTACTCCGACCGAGCGCATTCACTTCTTGATTCAGGGCTATGCCAACGCAATCGCTGCCGGCGCCGACCGAATCGCCATCTACAACATGCGCAATTTCTTGCAAGACGATATTGCCTACCCGGTCCTCCGCCTTTTGATGAAATATCTGAAGAACATCTACCCTCGGCGGGCCACCAATCTGCGGGCCACCAAGACGCCCGATCTCTATGGGTCGGAGATGCAAACCTCCAGCCGGATGGTTCGCATTGACCTCCCCGGCCCCGGTTTCATCACTACCATCATCTACAACCTCAGTACGAACCACAACCGGTTCATCCCGGCTGAGTTCCGGGTCATCGGTCCGAACACGGTGCCCGGGATCTGGAAGGTAGGCGTCGAGGGTGACGAGCAGCAGCTCCAACCCGGGACGCAGCAGTTCGGATTTAGCGTCGCCACCGCTCGTCTCGAGGATTGGGGTAAGAAGATTTGCTTTATTGGCGGAGGCACCACCATGTACCGCTACCCCGACGGTTACGACCTGGTCACCCCAACCCTCTACTAAGACCGCTCCGGTCTCCATTCCGCGGCGCGCTATCATGAGCCTGGCCTCTCAGCCGCTAGATCTTGCCCGTCCGCCGGTGACCCGGGTCCATCCTCCTCCTGCGGCGCTGGTCGCCGGCCATTCAACAATCGCGGATGGAAATGCAGTCAGATCGTGACCGGCGGGTGGTACGGGCCGAGGACGAGCGCCTCCTAGCCTCCGGTCTTGAACTCGTCTCCAGGGTCCTTGGCAAGGATGCCGACAAAGAGCTACGTATTAGCGCCCTGGACCCTGCCTACGATCCTCGCGACACCTTCCTCGTCATCTCCGGCGGAGAGGTAGTCAGTCACCTGCGACTCGCGCCCCGGGACATGCGTGTCGGACGCGCTCTACTGCGGGTCGCCGTTTTATCCGATGTCGTCACTGCTCCCGACCAGCGGGGTCGCGGACACGCCCGCACCGCTCTCGACGCCGCTCTTGAGCACGCCCGCGCCGAGCGCTACCACCTCGCTCTCCTCTTCACTGACCTCAACGATTTATTCCGAGATCAGGGCTGGTCCCCATGGCCTCGTCGCTGTTTCACGATAGATATTCAGTCCGCCGAGGCTGTAGATATCCCAACCGGCGTCCGCGACTACCGAGCCGCCGATCTGGACTCCGTGATGGCTATCCATGGGCACTGCGGTTCCCGCTACGCCGGTCCTCTCCTGAGATCAATCGCCTGGTGGAAATCCGATCTTCAGCGAAGAGCCGACCACGGTGAAACTTTGGTTCTGGAAATCGATGGCGCCATTGCTGGCTACGCTCGTGCCCGGCACGGCTGGCCCGACGACCGCGATTTCGCCATCACTGATCTCCTATCCGTCGATCACGCTGGCGAAGTCGCTCTCCTCACAGCCCTTTTCCAACGCGCTCGTCGACAGGGGTTCTCCCGGGTCACCGGTCAAATCCAGCTTTCCACGTCGCTCGATGATCTCCCTTCCGGCCTGCAAGTTCATGCCGAACTTGGCCAGGACAACCGGGCTATGTTTAAGCTCCTCAGTCTCCGCCGGCTCGTCCGTGCCCTTACCCCTGAGTTTCAGGCAATCTGCATTCGGCAGGGTGAATGCGGCGACCGCCAGATAGACCTCCTCGTGGGACATATGGCCGCCGAAATCTCCGCCCGGGGCGGAAACTTCGAAGTCAGATCACCACCTCCAAACCGGCCGAGCTTTCTGCAGCTCTCCGAAGGTGATTTTTGGCGCCTTCTGTTCCAGGGCCGCCTACCTCCAACAGTCCCCAGGCCGGAGGCCGAACTGCTCAAATTCCTATTTCCGGGGCGAGAGTTCGCCTTTTGGCGGGCCGACGAGCCCTAGCCGCCCGTAATATCTAGGAACTCTCCTAGCACCCAACCACCTGAATCCAGCTCATACCAGGTCTCCCCGTCGAAAACATGCGTCACCCCAGTCAGATTAACTTCCTCAGCCGCCGCCAATCCTCCGGTGCGTTCGCTATTGATATCAGGCTCCGCTCGTATGTTGAGCCCGTCCTCGCTGTTTACCACTCCAGATAGCGGCGCCGGCGTGTGGGTGGGATCCGGAGTCGGCAGCGGCACGAAATCACCCGACGGCGAAGGGATGATGATGGTCTGGCCTGAGAAAACTAGTTCCGGATCCTCGATTTGGTTGAACTCGGCCAATTCCGCAGTCGTCAATCCGTTGGCCTCCGCGATTTCCGATAGCGTCTCCCTGTCTTGGATCACGTACTCGCGAGGGGCCGGTGTAGGAGTCGCCACCGCCGTCGGCGTTGGTTCTGGCGTAGGTGGCGCCGCTGGCGTTACAGTCGCATCAGGGAGCGGCGTCGCCAACTGTTCCGTCGTCGCTGGCGATTCTCCGCCGTCCGGCACCGCCACAATCACAGCCGGGGTCGGCACTTCTAGCACCGTGGTCCCCGTCCCTGTCGACTCTTCATCGGCGGAACCCCCGAACAGGTTCAGCAGCACGACCACGATCAGCGCAATGATGATGGCCGGTACGGCCAGAAAAGTAACGAATAATCGGTATCTGCGAATGTTGCCCATCTTCGCCCCAGAATCAGAATAGCCATAACACTTCTGACCCTGCCTGCAGCGATGCCTTTCCCAAGCTTGGACTTTCCGCTGCCTCCCTCAGGCCGGGTCCGTCCGGCGCATATCTTAGACGATCTTCAGTCTTCCTGGGGCAGGAATCATTTTCGTGCTCTCATCCGAACCGCTCTTCGGCAAACGGCTCGCCTCGCATGTGGTATCCATTTCGCTCCCAGAATCCCGGCGCATCCGCCCTCAGCAACTCGATTCCATTCGCCCATTTTGCGCTTTTCCACGCGTACAGGTGCGGCACGATCAGACGGACCGGCCCCCCATGCTCCGCGCTCAGAGGTGCGTCATTTCTGCGAAAGGCCAGCAGATTCTCCGGCCGCAAGAAGTCATCCAACATGAGATTCGTCGTGTATCCGCCCTCGCAATGCACCAGAACCGCCGTGGCTTCCGGCAATACTTCCACCCTCTCCATCATCGCCAGCACCGGTACACCCTCCCAATCGTTGTCCATTACGCTAAAACGCGTCACGCAATGAAAATCCGCGTGGACTGTCGCCCATGCGATCTCCTTGAATTCCTCCAGGCTGTAGTCTCGCTCCGGCCGCACCAATCCGGTGATGCCAAATCTCCAGTCCGACTCCATTTTTCTTGGCGTAGGGCCGTAGGTAAGCACCGGCCAGTCCTCCACGATGTGTTGGCCGGGGGGAAGACGGTCCCCGTATCGCGCCGCGAGCTTCGCCTCTCGCTCGCGCCTCGATAGCCCGTCGCTCGTCATTGTGGCTCCTTGTCCAAAACTGTCGCGTACTCCTCGCAAGATGCGGCCTAACTTGCTCATCGCTGCTCCCATTATCCGTTTTCCGAGCGCATGCCCGAAATCGGAGATTTTTACTTCCCGGTTGCCGGCTCGTTCACCCGCCTACGGCACCCGAAATTCCACCGCTTCGCTTTCCTCCCGATTGCCCGCTTCATCAATCACCAGCGCCATCACGCTGCCGTTCCCCGAAACCGAATCCCAGATCACTTGATACGGTGCCGCCACCGCCGTCCCCACCAGCTCACCGCTTACAAAATAGGCGACCGACTTAATTCCCATGTTGTCCGCGGCCTCCACATTCAGCGCCACTTGCCCCCGCGGCAATGTCGATCCTGGCTCAATCCCTAGTATCTGCACCGTTGGAGCCGTGTTGTCCACTACGAACTGACGGAATGCGACCTCCTCCCCACCCCCCTCCCGCTCGACCGTCAGCCTCAGCGTGTAAATGCCATCCGCCATCTGGATGGTGTCCACCGCTCCCAGTTGCGTCCGGTCGCGTGGATCACCCAGCGGTCCGGCGATTAGTCCCCATCGACCGGGGTTAACCCCCGACCCGACCTCGAGCACAAAACTTACGAATCCCTCTCCCCCCGCGCTTCCCACCACCTCTAGGATGCTTCGCTCCTGTTGATTCTGAGCCGGCATCGCGATTGCGATATTTCCCAACGGCATCGGGGAATCCAGCACCGTCGCGTATTCTTCTTTCGGCAGGAAAAACGGCGAGTCCTCCGGCTGCTCCAGCTGCCATCCCGCCGCCTCCGGCGGGAGCACCGGGAATATCTCGATCACCACCTCGTTCGCCGGTGTCGCCGGCCCCGCGCGCTTGCCACTTGGCTCATGAATCCGGATTGGCTGGTGGTAAAAATCCCGACGTTCCGGGACCGTCCCCGGAATAAAATATTCTGTCATCGGACGCGGCGTGTATTCCCCCGGAATCAGGCCCGATACCACGTCTATCTCCGCGCTGATTAAACCCGGCGGGCGGGCAAAAGCCACCGTCGGTAAATCGTCATGTGCGAACTCCATCATCGCTTTCCAGATCGGCCCCGCCCCTTTCGCTCCGCTCACCCCCTCCATCTCGGTTCGGTCCGCGTTTCCAACCCACACCGCCACAACTCGCTGTGGCGTAAAACCCACGGTGAGTGCATCCCGAAAATCGGTTGTCGTCCCCGTCTTTACCGCCGCTGCCCTATCCTTTAGCCTCAGCGTCTGGTTGTTCCCGAATCCCAACAGCCGGGCCTCGGCGTCAGCCAGGATGTCCGTCATCAGAAACGCCAGTTCGCCGCTCAAGACCCTCGAGCCAACCGGCGCCGCCGGTTCCTCCACCACCTCCCCCTGCGAGTCCTCGATCCGTAAAATCGGATTGGTGTCAATTTGCATCCCGCCGTTAGCGAATACCCCGAACGCGGTCGCTATGTCCAGCAGCGAAACCTCTCCCGAGCCCAGCGCCAGCGCCGGCCCGAACCGTTCTGTCCCGCCCTCAATGCGCATACCTAATTTCGCTGCCGTCTCAAGCGTCTCCGCGATCCCGGCGAATATTTGCGTCTTCACCGCCGGGATATTCAATGAACTTCCCAGTGCTTCCCGCAATCTCACCGGACCGTGAAACTTCCGGTCGTAATTCTCCGGCTCGTACGGCTCTTGCCCCGGGATTTCGATAGTTGTCTGCAGGTCCATCAGCACCGTCGCCGCCGTGTAGCCCTTCCCCAGTGCCGTCACGTATGTGATCGGCTTGAACGCCGACCCGGGCTGCCGCGGAGCGATCGCCATGTTTACCTGGCCGTCGATCGATTCATCCCCAAAATCCACGCTTCCCACCATCGCCAGAATCTCACCCGTCGACGGCTCCAGCACCATCACCGCCGCGTTCCGCGCGTCCAGGTCGGACAATGTTTCTACATGTTCCCGGGCAATCCGCTCCGCCTCCGCCTGCAACCTCAGGTCTATCGTCGTCGTGACCCGCCATCCGCGCCGTGTCCACTCCGGCCCGTAGCGCTCGTTCAGATATTCCACCACATAATTGAAAAAGTGCGGCGCCGGCCCGGCCTCCGTCTCCGGCAGCCGGTACTCCAGCTCCTCCGCCTTGGCTTCCTCCGCCTGCGACCGCGTCACGAACTGATTCTTCACCATCAGGTCCAGCACGTTGTGCTGCACTCGTGTTGCCGTGTCGATATCCACCACCGGATTCTGGGCTGAAGGAGCCCGTGGAATTCCCACCAGCATCGCTACCTCCGCCAGCGTTAACGATTCCAGGTCACGGTCAAAATACGTCCTCGCCGCCGCCCTGATCCCATAGGCCAGATTGCCGTAGTTGTTCTGGTTCAGGTACAGCGCCAGAATCTCGTCCTTCGACAGGCTCTGCGTAAGCTGGTACGCCAGCACCACCTCCTTCAGCTTCCGCTCCACACTTTGTTCCGGACTCAGCAGCGTGTTTTTCACCACCTGCTGCGTGATAGTGCTGAACCCCGAGACGATCGCCTGCCCCTGTAAGTTCAGCCACACCGCCCGCACGATCGCCCAGAAATCCACTCCCGGATTCTCGTAAAAACTGGAATCCTCCGACGCGATCACTGAGTCCTTCACCAGTTGCGGAATTTCATCCGCCGTAACCAGCGTACGGCGGCCTTCCGACGCGATTTCCCCCAGCCGCGTCCCGTCCGCGGCGTACACCGACGAATTCTCGAACAGCGATTCTTCAAAAGTCGCCACCGCCCGCACATCCGGCAGATCGTCGAAGAGAACGCTCGTCGCGGCCAGTGCCACGGAACCCCCCAGGAAAAACAGCGCGCCGACCACCACAACCATTGTCGCCACACCGGCCACCGGTATCGCGGCCAACGCCAGCCACAACGCCAACCGGCCAGGCTTGCGCCGGCGTTTCTTCTTTAAGCTTCTCCGCATATCATCCTATTCTTGCAGCATCCCCCCGGGCGTCCATGCCTAGCTTCCGCCGGACATCACCGCACATCGAGAAATCCATCATCCCACCGAGTTCTCCCTTGCTTGAACGTCCCGACCAATCAATAGTTGCGCACTGGCGACGCGCCCCTGTCGCCATTCTCGCCGCCCTTGCCGTCACCATCGCTGCCATCGTCCTGGCGGTCGGCGGATTCCAAATCGATCCCACCTTCGGGTTGGCCAGCTCCCAGAGCACTGGCGCCAGTTATGCGGGCGTCGCCGGCCCAATCGTCCGCATCGGCCAGGTCGCTCCGCCCTTCGTTCTCACCAGCCTAGAGGGGCCCGAGTTCAACCTCGCCGCCGACATCGGCCAGAGGCCCATCTGGATCACTTTCTGGGCCACCTGGTGCGGACCCTGCCGCGCCGAAGCCCCCGACCTTGAGGCGGTTACCCGACAATTGGCGGGAACCGACGTCGGTCACCTGGCCGTCTCCCTGGGTGAATCCGAAGCCGTCGTCCGGGACTATGTCGAATCCGGCGGATACACATGGCGGACGCTGATCGATCCCCACCGGGACGCCGGCGCGGCCTACGCCGTACGCGCCTTTCCTACCCACGTCTTTATCGGCCGCGACGGTGTCGTCGCCGCCATCCGGCCGGGCCTATTGAACCGCTCCCAGATGGAGACCTTCATCGAGAAGTACCTCCAGCCACGGCCCGGCTAGCCCAACTGCGTGGAACACCTCCTCCCCCTCTTCATCAAGTTCCGCGACTTCCTCGTATCCGTCGCCCCCTGGCTGCTTCTCGGTCTCGTCGCCGCAGCCGGCCTGCGCGAATATCTACGCCGATCCTGGCCCGCCTCCGAAGTCCAGGCTCCGTCCCCCGGCCTCATTACCATCGCTGGCCTTTCCATCGCCGCCCCCACCATCTTCACGATCTTCATGCTCGATTACCGTCTCGCCCTCCTGACCGCCGTCCTCGCCACCGCCTCTGTCTATGCCGGCGCTCGCCTGCTCGTCCCCGCAGCCGATCGTCACGCCGAAATCGAAAAACTGAACTGGCTGCCATCGGGTGACATGCCGGATACCGGCGAAGAGCGACGATCTGGCCAGACCGCCTGGCGCCAGGCCGTAGACCTCTGGCATAGCATCTGGGATCGTTGCGACGACGTAGCGTTCTGGTTCATGGGCGCCTGCCTCGTCGCCGCGGTTCTTGCTATTTACTTGCCCTTCGAGGCCGGCCAGGGGCTTTTTGGCCGCACGCCATGGTTTGCCGTCCTTCTGGCCGCCGCCGTCGGCCGGCTGCTTCCTGTTGGCAAATCCACCGAACTACCCCTCGCCCTTCTCCTCCTCCTCAAAGGCGCTTTCCCCGGCGCCGTCGCCGCTCTGGTCCTCGCCGCCGCGCCCGTCCCTTTCGTCCACCGGAAAACCTCCCTCGATCGCCGCCAGTGGATATTCCTGCTCATCCAGTTCGCCATCGCCGCCATCCTCGGTGGTGCCCTCGGTCCCGCGCTGCTATAACTGCTCAGGACGTTACCGCCGCCGGCGCGCGGCCGGACAGGCAGGTCCCATGCCGCGAATGACGGGAGGTCAGGCCGTTATCGCGGCCCTCGAAAAAGGCGGCATCGACACCGTCTTCGGCATACCCGGTGTTCACAACGTAGACATCTATGACGCCCTTCTCGACTCCAAAATTCGGCACGTCCTTTGCCGTCACGAGCAGGGTTCCGGTTTCATGGCCGACGGCTACGCCCGGGCCTCCGGCCGTATCGGTTGCGTCATCACCATTTCCGGCCCTGGCGTCACCAACGTCGCCACTGCCCTTGCCGAGGCCCAGGGCGACTCCTCCCGCGTCCTCCATATTTGCTCTTCCCTTGACAGCGCCTTCGCCGGTCGCGAAGTCGGCGCCCTCCATGAGCTCGTAGACCAGTCCGGAGTCCTCAAGTCCGTCGTCAAGTGGCACCGCTCCGTCAGGCGCGTTTCCGACATCCCGGAAGTAATCGCCGAGGCCATCCACTACATGAACTCCGGCCGCCCCGGCCCCACCTCCGTGGAGATCCCCCTCGATATCCTTGCCGATCGTGGCGACGTCACTTTCCTGACCGTCGACGAACCGGGATCCCTCGTGCCCGACGCCCACGCCGTGGATCGGGCCGCCAGAACTCTTGCCACCGCCGCCCATCCGGTGATTCTCGCCGGCGGCGGGGTTGTTGCTGGCGACGCCTCCGCCGAGCTCATCCGCCTCGCCGAAAAACTAGGCGCTCCCGTACTCACCACCGTTTCCGGAAAGGGGGCCATTCCCGACGATCACCCACTATCCGTTGGCTGTCGCTGGCGCGGAGACACCCGGTTCGATTCCTTCCTCGAGCAATCCGATGTCGCCCTCGTGCTCGGCTCACAACTCAGCGCCCGTCATACCGACAACTGGATCCTGCCCATGCCCAGAACCATCATCCACGTGGATATCCACTCTGGCGCTCTAGGTCGCCACTACCCCACCGTCCGCGGCATTCACGCTCACGTGAGGCCCACCCTTGAGGCCCTTGTCGAGTTGATCGACGAGCGGCCCGTGGCCGACTTCGAGCTAACCCAGCGCCGCATCGCCGTCGCCAGACGATCCGCCCGTGCGTCCGCTGACAAGCAACATCTGTCCATCTTCGGCGCCATCCGCGATGTCCTTCCTCCCGACGGCATGCTGTTCAACGACATGACCACCATCTGCTACTCCGGGCCCGCGTTCTTCCCCGTGAATAGACCTCGAACTTTCTTCTTCCCCAATTACGTCGGGACCCTGGGTTTTTCCTTTCCCGCCGCCGTTGGCGCGAAGCTGGCTGAACCCGACAAAACCGTCATCTCTCTCGTCGGTGACGGTGGCTTCATGTTCACCTCCCAGGAGCTCTCCACCGCCGCGCAGGAAGAAGTTTGCCTCCCAATCGTCGTCTTCAACGACCAGGCCTACTCCCAGCTCGAAACGTTCTTCACCAGGTCCCACGGAAGGTCCGATCCTTTCCGGCTTACCGGCCCTGACCTGAAGACCTACGCGCGGGCCTTCGGAGTCCCCTCCTCCCGCGTCAGCTCCCCTCGCGGGCTCCGTGCCGCCCTCACAAAAGCCCTCGACCGCTCCGGCCCCACCGTCATCGACTACGCCCTTAGCTCCACATAAGTCCAATCTACATCTTCCCGCGCATCGATGTTCGCTGCGATGCCTGCTCCCTCGAGTCAATCAACCCCACGAGAGACGTTGCCCGCTCCTTATGCCAAACTTGATCCGGCTTGGTTCCCGCCTCAGTACGGGCGTGTTCGCGGAGGGTTCCGCAGTTTGAATTCTGGATTAGACGATCAGCTCTACATCGCCATCATTTCCGGTGGAGTCGGCAGCCGGCTCTGGCCCCGTTCGCGGCGGCGCTCGCCCAAGCAGCTCATCAACCTCGCCGGAGGGCGCAGCCTCATCCAGAACACCCTCGACCGCGTTTCACCGCTGACCTCGCCGGAACGCACGTTTGTCATCACCATCGGCGATCAGCAGGACGCCGTCCGGGCTCAACTTCCCGACATACCGCCGGCGAACATAATCGCCGAGCCCGAGGGTCGCAACACCGCCATGGCCATCGGCCTGGCCATCGCCCACATCGCCGCCGCCGACCCGAACGCCTTGATGATCAGCGTTGGGTCCGATCATTTCATCGGCGATGACGAAGCCTATCGCGCCACCCTCCGCGCCGCCGTCGCCGCTGCCGCCGACGGAAGGCACCTCGTCACCGTCGGCATCGCCCCCACCTCCGCCGACACCGGGTACGGCTACATTCGGCGGGGCGAAGTCATCGGCGCCCATGCCGGTGTCGAAATTTGTGAGGTCTGTGAATTCAAGGAGAAACCGGCTCTGGATGTTGCCCGTCGATATATTGAATCCGGAGATTACCTCTGGAACGGCAACTACTTCATCTGGCGAGTCTCCGCCGCCCTCGCCGCCTACGCCGAGTTCGCTCCCGACATCGGCGCCGAGATAGACTCCGTTGTCGCAGCGATCGGCACCGATCGTTATCCCACCGTCCTCGCCGAAATTTATGGCCGCGTGCGCAAAACGCCCATCGACACCGCCATTATCGAAAACGCCACCAACGTCCTGACCGTGCCCGGCCATTTTCCTTGGGTCGATGTCGGTACCTGGAGTGGTGCTTACGAAATCGCCTCTCCTCAGAACGGCAATTTCCGCACCGGTTCCACACACGGCAAAGCCCTCTTCATCGACAGCTCCGGCTGCCTCGTCGATTCTGGCGATCGCACCGTCACCCTGGTTGGCCTTAAGGACGTTGTCGTAATTGATACTGAGGACGCGCTGTTGGTCTGCAACCGCGATGAGGCCCAACTTGTAGGCGATCTCGTCGATCGCCTTGCCGAAGAGGGCCTGGAGCGGCTCTTATAGTTTCCCTGTCGCCTGCACCGGTGAGATACTCCGAAGTTTTATCTTGAGGGGTGGAGCCGGGGATATGCCTGGTCCAGGGCCTGCCCCCAGCGGATCGCTGCTCGACTTTGGCAGCTCCCGAATGTGGCTTGTCAGCCTCGGCCTCGTCGCAGCCGTCTTCACCTTCTCCATCGTCATTATTTTCTTCGAGCACGAATTGCGCGCCGCCAACATTTGGATTCTCGTAGCCGCCACGATCCTTGCCGTAGTGGTGGTGTGGGGGACTTTGCTCTACTACTGGAGCATGGGTCCTTGGCTTGCCATCCAGACCCTTCTGATCCTGTTGATCGTCGTCGCCGCAATGTTCTCGTTCGTCTACGGTGACCTCGTTCGCGAGCAGACCGGGCGCTCCTACCTTGCCGTTTTCGTCATCAGTCTCATCGGCGCCGCCACCGTCATCCTGCCTGCCCCCGCCGCCCTCATGACCATCAGCTTCGCCGGAGCCCTCGACGCCCCCATCCTCGTGGGTCTGGTAGCGGCCCTTGGTCAGGTCGTCGGCGAATCTGTCTCCTACTACATAGGCGCGACTGGTAAGCAGCTTTTTCGGCCGGGCCCTGCCTATGAGCGGATGCAGCGCGCGCTGGACGAGAAGAGCAAGCTGGCTGGAGCCGCCATCCTGGTTTTCGCTGCGGTCCCGAATCCCTTCTTCGATGCGGTTGGCATCCTGGCCGGGGCCCTCCGCTATTCCTTTTGGCGGTTCCTCCTACTCGCCTATCTTGGCAACGCCTTCAAATACATCCTGGTATTCGCCGTGATCGGAGTTCGCATCCTCGACGCCATCCCGCGTTTTTGAGCGTCCCCGGACGGCACCGTCAGCCTCCGTCCACCGGCCCTTTCCGTATGCCCCTCTGGCATCCTGACGCCGGGACGCTTGGCGTGGCCGGCGCCAGTACGTCCTTTCTGGCGACCCCCGACACTCCCGGTTTCGCCGTTTCCCGCTATGTCGAAACCTTGCTGGAAGCCTCACCCGATTGCCGGTCTCCCGTAATCGACCTTTGCGGTTGGGAAGGCGCTCTCGCCCTCGTCTTGCATTCGCGGCGGCCCGAGCTTGGCGGAGTCTGCGCCAATTTCACCCTTCCGGCTGTCCGCGCGGCAGTCCACAACCTCGCCGGCACGAATTGGACCGTCGTTCCATGCTTTGGCGCGCCCACCGGACAGTCCGGCACCTACAACACCGCGTTCTTGCGCGCCCCCTTTTGGCTGGGTAACGATGCTGTGCGAGCCCTCATCGGCGTTGCGTCCCGCGTTCTTCGCCCGGGTGGGGAGCTCTGGCTGGCCGGCGAACGCCGCCGGGGCAGTGAGACCTATCGGCGTTTCATGGAGCTCCACTTCAATAATGTACGCACCGTCCTGGCCAAACGGCACACCCGCGTATTCCGGGCGGTCAAACGCGAAGATGTTCCGGAATATCGGATGAAACAGCCGGAAACCGTCCGGGTCGAGGCCGCCGATCACACCCTGACTCTGGCGCGGAACCCGGCCGTCTACTCAGATGGCCAGCTCGATTCCGCGACCGCGTTGCTCACCAATTCGCTACCCGCGATCGAAGGCCGCCTACTCGATTTCGGCTCGGGCAGCGGTCTCGTCAGCGCCGTTCTCGCGCGACGCTCTCCGAACTCGGAAATCACCGCAATTGATTCCAACCTCGAAGCCGTCTCCACCACGCGCAAGACCTTGCAACTCAACGGCATCTCGGGAGTCGACGTCCGGGCCTCATATTTCGGTGAGGATATTCCCGATCGCAAGTTCAACCTCATAGCCTGCTACCCGCCCTTCCACGTCGGACCGACAGTGTCCCACGAGGTCGCCCGGCGAATGCTCTCCGAGGCCGCGCGCATGCTCAAGCTCGGCGGGGCATTTTACGTCGTGCTGTCACCGGCCCAGGCGTACGAAGGCGCGCTCCACAGACTGTTTGGCCGTGTGTTGCCGGTCGTTTCCACTCCCCGGCACCGCGTACTGGTCGCCGAACGTCCCCGTTAGTTCGGGTTTTCACCGCCAACCTCGAACAGAACCTTCAACGCCTCCCCAGCCTTGCACATCCGGATGCCTTCCACCGCTTCCGTCAGCGGGATCGTATGCGTGGCGATCTTCTCCAGTCCCAAACTTGGCATCAGCCGCAGGCAACTTTCCATGTTGTCCACCAGAAGCCATGACGTCTTGATGGTTCTCTCCGCGGTCACGATGTCCCACGGGTTGATCTCCAACTTTGTCCCCGGGCGCGGGACGCCCATCAGAACCGCCGTTCCGCCCGGTCGAATCACGCCTATGCATGCCATCGAAGTAACCGCCAGGCCGACTGCCTCAAACGAGACATCCACGCCGAGATCCGCAGTCTCCGTCGCCACGATCGCCTCCAGATCCTCGTTCGCCGGATCGATCGTCCTGGTCACTCCCATTGCCTTCGCCAGCGCCCGCCGCCGCGCCTGCGGTTCCGACAGAATGATCTTGTTGGCGCCCCGCGCCCGCGCTAGCCGCGCCAGGAGCAGCCCGATCGTCCCGCCTCCGGCGACAAACACATTGTCACCTGGATCCAATTCCGCAAGCTCCACCGCACGCATCGCGCATCCCAGCGGCTCCGTCATCGCCGCCAGGTTCATCGGCACCTCAGCGGGCACCGCGTGCAGGGTGCGTTCGTTCACCACCATGTACTCCGCCCAAGCTCCGCCCTTTGTCATCTTGGTCTTATTGAGGCACATGTTCGGACTGCCTCGCTGGCACATCGTGCAATCCCCGCAATACACCTGCGGCTGCACCGTCACCCGATCGCCGGACTTCCAGCGTGTTACTCCCGGTCCCACTTCTTCAACCTCCGCCGACAGCTCGTGGCCAATGATTGCCGGCATTGGCGGGAGAGTGACCGCTCCGCTCATCTCCCAGCCGTCGTACAGGTGCAGATCCGTGCCACATATCCCCGCGAACGCGATCCGAAGCTGCACCTCGTTTCCTTCAGCCGTGGGAATTGAGACCTCATCCACCCGCAAGTCTTCCTTACCGTGAAGACGTACCGCCCGCATCGTTCCGCTCGCCATCATTGGACCTGCTTACTCCAGCACAATTGGTATCAGATTCGAGTCGCAGGCTGGCGAATGGCATCATCTCCGCCTTGCGTTCGTTCGATGGGACATCTCGTCCTAGGGCCGACTACTATACTCGTCTTGACCGGGTGGCTTCGTGGTTGCGCCCGGTACCCGTGAAGGACCCGGGCTTATGAATGATCAACGTGTGAAGGCGCTCGATTCCGCGATCGCGCAGATCGAGAAAAAATTCGGCAAGGGGTCCATCCTCCGCATGGACTCGGACGATCTCCCCGAGGTCGGCGTCATTTCCACAGGTTCCATCGCCTTGGACCTCGCCCTCGGTGTGGGTGGGCTGCCGCGTGGTCGCGTGGTGGAGCTCTTTGGCCCCGAGGGCTCAGGCAAAACCACGCTGGCTCAGCACATCATCGCCGAGGCCCAGAAGGTCGGCGGCGCCGCTTCCCTCATCGACGCCGAGCACGCGTTCGATCCTGCCTACGCCGCGAAGTGCGGGGTGAACGTCGACGAACTCTTGATCTCCCAGCCCGGGGTTGGTGAGGAAGCGCTTGAAATCGCCGAAGTGCTCGTCCGCAGCGACGCCGTGGATGTCGTCGTCGTAGATTCCGTCGCCGCTCTCGTCCCGCGGGCCGAGATCGAGGGGGATATGGGCGATGCCCACGTCGGCTTGCAAGCGCGCCTGATGTCGCAGGCGCTACGAAAACTGACCGGGAGCATCAGTCGCTCACGCTGCCTCGTCGTATTCGTAAACCAATTGCGCGAAAAAATCGGCGTGATGTTCGGAAATCCGGAAGTTACTCCCGGCGGCCGGGCTCTCAAGTTCTACTCCTCCGTCCGGCTCGACATCCGGCGAATCGGTCAGATCAAGCGCGGGACGGAAGTCACCGGCAATCGAACCCGCGTCCGGGTCGTCAAAAATAAGGTCGCCGCGCCGTTCCGCGTGTGCGAGTTCGACCTCATGTACAACGAGGGAATTTCCCATGAGGGTGGGCTCCTGGACCTCGGGCTGGAGATGGACATTCTCAGCAAGAGTGGGGCTCATCTCTCCTACGGCGACGTGCGCCTCGGGATGGGCCGGGAGGTGGCCAAGCAATTTCTGCGTGAAAACTCGGACATTTCCGGGAATCTTGAAAATGAAATCAGAAATCCCCCCGAAGAAAACGGAGAAGCCGACGCAGACAGCCAGGATGGCGCCGACAGCCAGGACGGCGACTAGCCTCATCCACTGCAATGGCTCGGTATGCGCGATGAGCGTCGGACCCGCCTGGCGCTTCCTTGGCTGAAGGTCCCATCCTGGCGGCCGTCGACGGCCGCCGAAACGACGCCCACGTCCTCGAAATCGCCGCCGCCGAGGCCCTCAAGGCCGATTGCGAACTGGTTGCGCTCCACGTCATAGTCATCGCCTGGGACCGGGCCCTGGAAGATGCCGACGAGGATCTAGTCTTCAAAAATGGGAAAATTCTGGAGCGTGCCGCCGCTACGGTGAAAAAGCATCCCCCTGCCAGCTATCGCGGCCTTTGTCTTCAGTCCCGATCCGCCGGCGGAGCCATCGTTGAGGCTGCGGTGGATCTCGACGCCAGGCTCATAGTTATGGGTTGTAGACGCCTGCTCGACGATGAGGTCCTTGATCTCGGCCCCGCCGCGTCCTTCGTGCTTCCCAACGCTCCCTGTCCGGTGCTTGTCTGGCGAAATCCCTCCTAGTCATTCCCCTCACCGACGGGAACTGTCTGCACTGTAATCGGAATCAACTCCTCGATACCGCGCCACCTCTGCCATAATCTCCCCCCAACTTGCCGCGCCCCGTTCGCCGGACGGCAGGGGTTGGACGCCTTCGTTCGTGGAGCGGGCCCGCAATGGCTACCTCGTCAAAACTGAACCTCTACAAGTCTGAAGCTATCGGGGGCCGCGGCATGCTGGCCACCAAGCACCCCCTCGCCAGCGACGCCGGAGTGGCGATGCTGGAGGCCGGGGGAAACGCGGTCGACGCCGCCGTTGCCGCCTGCCTCGCCGTCGGCGTCGTGGAACCCGGTTCCAGCGGCATTGGAGGAGGCGGCTACATGGTCGCGGCCATCGGGCGAGAGACCGACATATTCGCTTTTCAGATGCAGGCGCCGGCCGCCGCCGCTCCCCCGATGTTCACCCTCACCGGCGAGCCTTCTACCGGCGTATTTGAATGGGCCGCCGTGGAGGATGACGCAAATCTGATCGGGCCGCTATCGGTGGCCAATCCTGGAACCGTCGCTGGCCTGGCCCTGGCACTCGAGCGCCGCGGCTCCCTGCCCTGGAGAGAAGTCATCCAGCCGGCAATCCGCCTCGCCCGCGACGGGTTCGAGATGGACTGGCACGACCTGTACGTCATCGGTGCCGACATCAGCCGAATTCGTCCCAACGCCGAAGCGGCCCGCATCTTCCTGCGCGACGGCGTCCCGCCCGCCGGCGATGGAGTCGCCCCGGTCGCATTCACGCAACCCGATCTGGCCGGGACCCTCGAGCGACTCGCGGAGGCTGGCCCCGGCGATTTTTACGATGGCGATATATCCCGCTCAATCGTTGCCGGCCTGCGAGAGTTGGGCTCCGTATTCACTGATGAGGATCTGGCTCAATACCGTGCGGAGATTCTCCCGCCTCAGCGGTCCGCCTATCGAGACGTGACCGTCTGCGTACCCCCGTTCGCCTGTGCCGGTCCGACTACC
>CAUYYU010000002.1:0-42230 GCA_963577415.1 Chloroflexota bacterium | reverse complement strand
ATTGGCGGACCCAGCCGTGATATCTGTTCGGCTGCCAGATTGAAGCCTTCTTCTGACACGTACCAGTCAGCGATCGGATCGCCGGCGGCGATGTCGGTCCCGAGGCTGACGACCAGAAACGAGGGGTCGAATTTCGAGATTTCCTCGAGGGCTTTCGGCAGCTCGGCCAGCAGTTCCGCGTCCCCGCTGGATGGCCCCAGCGGGTGATTGAAATTGTGATCGGCGCCCAACCCGGTCCCGGTCTCGTCGGCGTGACCGCTGAATCCCGGATATGCGTAGGCCGGATGGGCGTGGATGGACACGTAGAGAACGTCACCGCGGATGTAGAAGATTTCCTGGGTGCCGTTGCCGTGGTGATAGTCGATGTCCAGGATCGCCACTTTCCCGTCCTCCGACAGTCGATCCGCCGCCAGCGCGGCGTTATTGAGGTAGCAGAACCCGCCGAAAAAGTCGCTGCCGGCGTGGTGGCCGGGTGGGCGGCACAGGCAGTAGACGCGATCGGTTAAGCCCGTAAGCCGGGCCGCGCCTTCCAGAGCGAGATTGGCGGCGGCCAACGCCGCCGCCGGCGTCCCGGACGTGAGCGGAGTCTGGTCGAAACAGAACCCACGCCGAAACCCCGGCGGTCGCCCGGTTCGGGGTGAATCGACAGAAGCGGAGCTGCGATGGATTTTGGGGTAGCGAGTGTCTCTGGCCGGGATCGCGGCGCACGCCTCCCGGAAATAGGCGAGCATCTCCGGGGGATGCACTCCGAGCAAGGGGGTTACGGATTCAGAATGAAATTCTTCCGGGACCAGTCCAGCTGCGGACAGCGCCTCCCGGATATTGGTTACGCGCCGGGGAACTTCCGGGTAGGCGAGATGCGAGCCAGGATCGTGGTTCAGATGGGCATCGTCAGCGAGGACCAGCATCGCCGTTCGGCTCTCGACGCGGGAAGACGACGTTCGGCCCCTGGCACCCCACGGTCACGCGCTGCCCGGGAAGGAATTCGTCGTCCGAGAGCACCCGCACCTGGACTAATGTGCCAGTGTCGAAAGTGACCCGAATGAGCTGGTCGTGACCGTAGAAAATCCGGTCGGCGACCACCCCGTTTCCGGTTGCGGCAGTGGCGATTGTGAGCCAATCGGGACGAATCATGAGGTCCACCGGCCCGGTCAGCTCTTCCTCGGATTTCAGGCGACCGAGCTCGCATTCAACCGTTCCGTCATTGGACTCAGCAGGGATGAAATTGGCGTTGCCCAGCCATTCGGCGATCCGGCGGGTGGCCGGCCGCCGGTACAGATCGCGAGGAGTGGCTATCTGCTCGATCGCCCCGTCGAACATTACGGCCACTCGATCGGTGAGGCTCAGAGCCTCCTCGATATCGTGGGTGACGAAGATGGCCGTGGCGTTGGCGGCCCGCAGGATTTCCCGGACCTCCGCCCTGACATGGGAGCGGAGGGCCGCGTCGAGGTTGGAAAAGGGCTCGTCGAGGAGGATCACCTGGGGCTCCGCGGCGAGCGATCGAGCCAGAGCACCGCGCTGCTGTTCGCCGCCGGATAGCTCGTGGGGCATCCGGCTGCCGAGTCCGGTGAGGCCGACCAGGTCTAGGAGATCGTCCACCCGGCGGTTTTCGCCATTCTTCAGCGAGTAGGCCACGTTGCCGCGCAGCGACATGTGGGGGAACAGGGCGTAGTCCTGAAACACCATGCCCACCCGGCGTCGCTCCGGAGGCAGGTTGACGCCCGGTCCGGCGACTTCCTGGCCGCCCACATGGATGCGGCCGCTGTCGGGGATTTCGAATCCGGCGATGAGACGCAGGGCGGTGGTCTTGCCACAGCCGCTGGGTCCCAGCAAGCTCAGCAGCTCCCCGCGCTGGAGGTCGAAGGTCATTCCGCGGACCGCGATCGTATCGTCAAACCGCTTGTCGACGCTGTCGCAGCTGATCGCCGGGTCGTTCATCTTGTTTCTTGCATCCGTGGGAATAGGAGGATCATGGGGAGGGAAGCCAGAGCTACCAGCAGCAGCGCCGCCGGACCGGCCGCCGCGAAAAATCCTTCGTCGGTCGCCGACCATATCTGGGTCGCCAGCGTCTGGAAGCCGGTTGGCCCCAGCAGCAGGGTGGCCGGCAGTTCCTTCATTGCGGTCAGGAACACCAGCGCACCCCCGGTAAGGATACCCGGACGGATCAACGGGATAGTCACGGTTTTTAGCACGGAGATCCTCCCGCGGCCCACGGCACGGGCAGACTCTTCAAGTCGCGGGCTGACCTGCAGAAACGACGCCCTGATCGAACCGAACGCCTGCGGCAGGAACCGCACGACGTAGGCGAAGACCAATAGAAACAGACTCTGGTAGACGATGGAGGCGTAATTCGCCGCGAAAAATACCAACGACAGGGCAAGGACCACTCCCGGAAGGGCGTAGCCGGAATATGCGATGCCTTCGAGCAAGGAGCTGAAACGCCGGCGGTAGCGGGTGACGAAGGCGGCGATTGGCAGAGCCGCCGCGACGGCCGCGAATCCGGCCAATCCCGACGCGAGCGCGGAATTACCGGCCGCCGTCCAGATGCCCGGGTTGACGGCTCCCGATCCGACCCCTCGAAAGGACCAGTAAATCAGGGTGCCGATTGGGATCAGGAGGGCGACGACGATTACCGCCCCGCAGTAGATCAAGGCCGGCCACTTCCAACGCTCCAGCCGGATGAGGCGGGCCCGCGGCGGAGTTCCCGCCGATGACCTGTAGAAGCGAGCCTTGCCCCTAGTGCGCCGTTCGAGAACCAGAATCCCCACGGTCAAAAGCACCAGCAGCAGACCGAGCAGGGCCGCGAGCGAACGGTCGAACGAAGCCTGGTACTGGGTGTATATGACCTGGGTGAAGGAATTGAACCGCATCAGGGAGACAGCGCCGAAGTCGCTGAGCGTGTACAGCGCCACCAGCAGGACGCCGGCCGTAAGCGCCGGTCGCAGTTGCGGGACCGTCACCGTGAAGAACGTCCGCCACGGTCCGGTGCCCAGCGAACGGGCCGCCTCCTCGGTGGCGGGATCGATCCGAGTCAGAGCGACCGTGGTCGTGATCAACACGTAGGGGTACGAAATGACGGTCAACGTGAATAGCGCCCCGGGAAAGCCAGTCAGCCCCGGAATTCCCCCCAGGCTGAAGAGCGCCTCTAATGCTTGATGTACGAAGCCCTGCGGGCCCAATCCGGCGATTACCGCGAACCCGGCCACGTAGCTCGGGATGGCAAGCGGCAACATGGCCAGGATCAGCCAGGTCCGGCGCCGCGGCAGATCGGTACGGGCGAACAGCCAGGCCAGAGGCAGGGAGATCAGGATCGTGGCGGCGGTCACGGCCAAGGCCAGCAGGGCGGTGGCCAGAAGTGTCTCGACGGTGCGCATCCGAAGGAACGATTCCCACGGGGCCGATCCACCCTGAATCGCCCGTACCAGCAAATAGACCAGCGGCAGCAATACGGCGGCCCCCACCAGAGAAGCAAGGCTCGCGAGTAGCAAGGGAACCCGGCGAGCGGTGGCGCCGGAGGATTGCGGTGGCCCGGGAGCCTCGAAGGCTCGGTTACTGACGGCCATGGCTTCTCATCCCTTCGAGGACTCCGGCATCCTGCGGCACGCGCAGCGTACCCGACAAATCCTCAAAATCGCTTAAATCCACATCGGGCGTCTGGATTGAACCGAGCGGTGAGATACCGGGGGTGGCCTCGACTCCCTCGACCAGCGGGTACTCAAATGTGGACTCGGCGAAATATCGCTGCGCCTCGTCGGTGAGTATGAAGTCCACAATCACCACGGCCCCGTTGGATGAGCCGGAGGTCGTCAAGAATCCAGCCCCGGCGAGGTTGACCAGGGCGTCCGTGACAGCATCTGGCTTGCCCTGCTCACCAGCCTCGGGGGGGCGACCGGGGATGGCCGTTAATCCCATGGTCGCGGACGGGGCGAGCCGCCGGTCCGGGACCGGGCCTTCCGATCTACTCAGGGATGGGATCATTGCGCCTCCACCCCGGCGACCCGCAGAGCAGTGCTGCGGATCGGAAGATCGTAGGGGCATTTCGATTCACAGATGGGCTCTGTCCGGCATGGCTCGTGACCTTCGCACTTGTGCACCGACGCGGTCGCTTCGGCCCAGTCCTCTTTGCCCGCAGGGGTAAACCAATCGTGTCGCTGCAGGGGTTCGGTAATCAGCATGTCCGGGATGTGAATGCCCACCGGGCACGAACAATAGTTACAGCGCCGACAGCCGTTATTTTCGATCGACAGCACCCAAGATGTCAGTGCCTGTTGTTCCGGTTCCTCAACGGAGGACGCAAGCGTCTCGACATTCTCGTCCACTATCGCCGGGGTAGTGAGCCCGGACAGGACGACGTCGACCCCATGGGAATGTACGTAGCGGATCGACTCCGACACGCGGCGGATGGCGCCGGAGCCTACAGGCCGCATGGCGATCGTCCCGACCTCCCGCTCCCGCGCTCGTGGCAGGAGTTCAGTCGCCGAGAATGGCTGTACCGGGCTGAGGTGAAAGAGGACAGTAGCGAATTCAAACTCGCCGATCCAGGCGGCCAGTAACTCCGGCCGGTGCCCGGTGATGCCGATGTGTCTCACCTTGCCGGCGGCCTGTGCGTGCACCGCCGCCGCCAGCGCGCCGTCCGGGGCCATGATCTGGTCGAACTCAGGCTGGCTATTCACGTAGTGGAGCTGGATCAGGTCCAGATGGTCCATGCCCAGCCGCGATAACGATTCGTCTATCTCTCTGGCCGCCGAAGCGCGATCGCGCTTGGCCGTCTTGGTGGCGATGAAGAATTCGTCATGTCGATGACCGATCGCCTTCCCGACTTTGATCTCGGCATCTCCGTAACCGCGCGCGCAGTCGAAGTAGGTCACGCCGCGATCGAGGGCGTGATTTAGGGTCCGGGTGGTCTCGGCCTGGGAGAGGTCGGCGAACCACATGGTTCCGCAGCCAAGGACGGACACCTGTTCGCCGGTTCTACCCAGGGTGGACTGACGCATCGACGTGCTCAGGCTGGGATCGCGGTGGCGGGTTGGACTGACAAGGCGAGTTTCCGGGGTGAATTTACGTAGGGCCGGGCGTGCACTGCTTCAGAAACGCCTCGTAATACTCCAGCCTGCGGGTCGCATCTTCGACCGCCCGCCCGGCGACCTCCTGGGCGGAGTTGGCTTCCGCCAGGATGTCGCGAGCCCTCTGCTTGTCCTCGTCGGACGCGCCCGGATGCCCCATCGCCATCGACATGAACCAGGCTTCGGTACAACGAACATCGCTCCGGGCGGCCTCTTCGCGCAATGTCGCCACCGCATCCCGTTCACGGCTCACGAAGTCCGCGAAGATGAGAAACGAATGTCCGTCCATTTGGGCACCGCCCGCGCGAAGAGTTGAAAAGCCGCGGTTGCAGGACCCGGATTATAGACGCGGGCCGGTCCAGCGCCGAAGGGAAATGCGGGGCCGGGGGCGATTTCCGGGGGGCGCGATCAGCCGGGGCGGCCGACGTCGCCTATCCGCACTCGGAAAAACCGCACACGACGCAGGTGACGCAACCTTCGGAGAAGTACATCTGGCTCGACCCACAGGTCGGGCAAGCGCCACGCTCTTGAGCCACATCGTATATGGGAACCATCTCGTCCCCGGCGATCATGGACTCCTGCACCGCGACCACCAGCCCTACGGGACGGGCGGCACCGGATGGACCGCCATTGCCCGGTGTCGGTGACGTTCCCGGCAGTACCCCCGCCCCACCTGCTTCGGTATAGGTGCCCTCGCCCTGAGCGTCGACGTAAGGCTGGTATGTGCCGGTGTTGTCGAGGTATTTTGCCGAGATCGCCTTGGCTATGGCATCGGCGCAGGAGAGCGTGCGATTTGGTCCCATGCCGATCGGGCGGTGGCAGGTGATGCCGCGCAACTGCCGATGGACACGGTCCGCCGAGAGACCGCTGCGCAGCGCCAGGGAGATCAGACGGCCGATCGCTTCGGTCTGGGCGGCGGCGCAGCCACCGGCCTTGCCGAGGGTAGCGAAGGCCTCGAATGGGTTGCCGTCTTCATCGTCGTTGAGGGTGACGAACAGATCGCCGCAGCCGGTCGGCACCGCCGACGTGGTGCCCGACACCATCTTCGGCCGCTCCCGATATTTGGTCGTCCCGGGGACCACCGCCACGGCGGGCTCGGCATCCTGAGCGGCCTCGGTCGCCGATGTCGTCATCACCTGAAACTGGCGGCTGCCGTCCCGGTAAACGGTGACGCCTTTGCAGCCGAGATCGTAGGCCATTCGGTATGCGGCCTGGATGTCTTCCTGGACGGCGCTGTTGGCGAAATTGATCGTTTTAGAGACCGCGTTCTCGGTGTGCCGCTGAAAGGCGGCCTGCGTCCGAATGTGAGCCTCTGGCGAGACATCGTGGGCGGTGATGAATATGTCGCGTGCCTCCAACGGCACTCGCTGCAGCACCCTGGCGGCCGCCTCCGGGGTGTCGGGGCCTATGCGGACGCTGCCGTGATTGGCCTCGATTGCCTCTATGAGGTCCTCGCCGTAGAACTCATGCTCGATGGCGTAGGATTCGAAAATCCCGTTCAGGTACCGCAGCGATGTGGCCTCGTTTTCCGAGTTCCGCATCACGTTTTTCCAGTACACGAGCGCGAACTGCGGCTCGATACCGCCGGAGGCGGCGGCGATCATCGAGATCGTGCCGGTCGGGGCGATGGTGGTAACGGTGGCGTTGCGGCGCGGCCGGTCGCCGCGCTCGTTCCAGATTGATTTTTCCCAGTTCGGAAACGGCCCGCGCTCCGCCGCCAATTCCTCGCTTGCCAGGCGGGATTCGTCGTTGACGAACGCCATCACCTTTTCGCCCAACATGACGGCCTGCTCGCTGTTGTAGGGGATTTTGAGCTGGTAGAGCATGTCAGCCCAACCCATGATGCCGAGTCCCACCCGTCGGTTGCCGTGCTTCACGATCTTGTCGATGGCCTCGAGGGGGAAGCTGCTTGCCTCAACCATGTCGTCCAGGAAACGTATGGAAAGATGCAGGTCCTCCCGCAGGAATTCCCAATCGATTTCCTGCTCGGCCGTGACATAGGCGCTGAGCTTGATGCTGCCGAGGACGCAGGCTTCATAGGGCAACAGCGGCTGCTCGCCGCAGGGGTTCGTAGTGTCCTGCTCGCCGACGGCCGGGGTGGGGTTCGTGCCTTTGATGCGATCGAGGAAAATGATGCCCGGCTCACCGTTCAGCCAGGCGCTCTCAACCAGTTCGTTCCACACCGCGGTGGCGTTCAGGCGTTGTTCCTCGCCGGTGGTGGGCTCGACGTGGACTTCCCCGGTGCGCGGGTTGATCAGGTCGTATTCTTCGCCCTTATCGACCGCCTGGATGAAGGCGTCGGTTATGCCGACCGAGATGTTGAAATTCGATATCCGGCCATCTTCGTTCTTGCAATGGATGAATTCCATGATGTCGGGGTGGTCGATGTTGAGGATGCCCATGTTGGCTCCGCGCCGGGTACCGCCCTGCTTTACCTCGCCGCAGGAGTAATCGATCACCGACATGAAGCTGACGGGGCCGCTGGCGACGCCGCCGGAGCCTCGCACGAAGTCGCCGCGCGGGCGGATTTTCGAGAAATTGAATCCGGTGCCGCCGCCGCTCTGGTGGATCAGGGCGGCGTCGAAATCCGCCTGCTTGATGCTGCGCAGAGAGTCCTCTACCGGCAGGACGAAACAGGCGGCCATCTGGTTGTAACCCTCGGGCTTGCCCGAGTTCATGAGGCAAGGGCTATTCGGAATGAATCGCAGGCCCCGCAGCAATTGATAGGCGGATTCGTTGAGCTTTTCGGCTTCTTCGGTTGTCGTCCAACCGGCCTCCACCTCGGCATCAATCACTCCTCGCACCACCCGACGGAAGAATTGCTCCACGTCCTCGGTGGGGTGATTGACGGCGTCCTTGAGGAAATAGCGTTGCTTCAGCACTTCCAGGGCGTTGTCCGTGATTTGGGGCAGCACTTCTCTTCGCTCTCTCAATTCCACGTCTTCGTCTCTATTCTCGCGCAAAGGGCCTTGGAGGGTAATAGGGAGGTTAAGACCGGGGTGTTCATCGCCGGGCACCGGTGCGGTTAGGCGAAGTGCCGGCGACCGGGCGCCGGGCCGAAGGCGCGCGGCACGCCTCCTCGAAGCGGTGATTCGAAGACCCGCCCGTCCTCTTCAATCCCCAGATCAAGCTGCTGGCGAACCTGCGCCAGCCCGTGCTCGATAAGTGAGCTGCCGTGATCGAATCGCAGCCCGATCGACGAGATCTGGGTGGAGACGTCGTTCGGGAACGCCACACCCAGATTGAACACCTGGGAGTCACGCCGTATCTCGAACAGCATGACGTCGTAAATTCCGGCGAGGGCCAGCATCTCGCACGTTTCGATGCAATACGACCGGCCGTCCGCTGTGTAGTAAGACCGTCCAAGCAATCGAATCAATGGTCGCCGTACCCCACGGGTTCCGGGTCATCCTTGGCCGGACGGCATCCATCCCGTTTACGCGATCGAGACGGGAGCCGACGGCCGCACCCCACAATATGTAGTGGATGAATGATGCTGCACCACTAGGGGTAGTGTCAAACTACTGATTTGCTAAATAACTTGGGTGCCCAGAATCTAACCTGGTGGTCACTGCCGGTGGGACGCCGCGGGTGAGGGCTGCTATTCGATCGTTTCGAGATTGGCAATCGCGGTGTCCCGCCCGGCGACTACGAGAATGTCGTCTGACTGGAGGGTTTCGGTGAGGTCCGGCATGATCAGCAGTTGCGAACCGCGCTTGATGACGAGCACGCTGACGTCGAGCCGGGCGCGCAGATTTGCGCTGGCCAGGGTGTTGCCCACGAAGCTGGGCGGGACTCGTACTTCCCCAATGCCGTAGTTAGCGAGCAACTCGAAGTAATCCATGATGTTCGGGGCGACGAGATTATGCGCCACGCGCACCGCCATTTCGCCTTCCGGGAAAGACACCTGATCGGCCCCGATTCGCTCGAGAATCTGCCGGTGGAGATTATTTCTCGCCTTCGCGTGTACCCGACGGACTCCCATTTGCTTGAGCAACATGGTTATCAGAATGCTGGATTCTATGTCCCCCAGAGCCACGAACGCCACGTCGTATTCGTGGATGCCCAGGTCCTGGAGCACGGCTTCGTCGGTAGCGTCGGCACGAACGGCGTGGGACACGTCGTCGGCAATGTTTTGCACGGCCCGCTCCGACATGTCCACGGCAAGAACGTCGTGCCCCAACTCGGTGAGCGTGCGGGCGAGATTGCTGCCGAACCGACCCAGCCCAATGACCGCGATATTCATCTCTGGTCCAGATATCCCCTGCTAGCCGTTGTCGGGGGTGATGTTACTACCAGCGACGCCGATTCCAACATTCAAACCGGTGACGGTGGTTCGCCGGCCTGAGCCCGCCGTTACTCGTAACTGAAATTGGCCACCACGGTGGCGGTGATTATCGTCTCTCCGGCTTGCACGGGAACCGATTGAGCGATGCTGATCCCTGTGGAGAGCGTGCGTTCATTCGTAACGAAAGCAGTGTCCTCCATGATCCAGATCAGGCCGCCAATTTTGCCGCCCAGGGAGACAGCCATGGCGTCGGCTTTGCGAGCGGCGTCCTCCACTGCGTCCTCGAGTGCTTGCCGGCGCAGGGAATCATCATCGGCCACGCCGAATCTGACGGATTCGATTACGTTGGCTCCGGCCACGAGGCTGGCGTCCAAGGCGGCCGACGCCAGGTCAATGTCACGGACCGTGGCGGTAACGGTCGTCGAAGCGCGGTAACCGGTAATTTTCGGCCTGACGGCGCCTTCCTCGGACCGCTCGTAAATTGGACTCAGGGTAAGGCTCCGGGTGAGAATGTCGTCTTCATCTACACCGGTTTCGCGGATCGCGGCGATGACTTCGGTGGCGATTTTTTCCAGCGCGGTGGATGCCTCGGCTGCGGTCGGCGCCACCGTCTCTACTCCAACGGTAATGAAGGCGGTGTCCGGCGTCGCCCGGACCTCACCCCTGCCCCGCACCGTTATGCCGGTCTGCTCCCGATCGCCGGTCACCACGCTGCTCGCTATCGAAATGGGCGGCAGCGTCTCTTCGTCTGTCTGGAGGGATTGAACCCAGTAGAAAACGACCGCCGCGATCCCGATGACCGCGGCGAACACAATGATTACGCGAACGAGGGGTGGAATTCTCATGAGTGGTTGGTGACTACTAGCTTTCTCTGATTTGCAGGGGTTCAGGTCATGGGCTTTGGCGAAGGAAAACCCGCTTCCCGAATTCTAACGCGCCTCTCACTCCAGTCCGCCGGACGCTCCTGATTCAGTTTCCGGCGTCAGCGGGCGCACGCTGCGATCGGCCCATCGCCAAATGGTGCCGAGATCGGGCCGGTGCACTTCGTCATCTCCACTACGTGAGTCGACCGCCAGAATCCAGACCGGGCCGTCCGAATCGTTGACGAACTGATGCCCTTCGCCCATGTCGGCCGCGCAGGTCATCACGTCGCCCTCCCGTAAGGGATAACGTTCCTCCCCGACTCTGACGAAGCACTCGCCTTGCAAGATGTAGAAGAATTCCTCCCACGTCGTATGCCAGTGAAAGTGGCTAAGCACGTCCCCGGGCTCGACTATGAGGATGTCAGCGCCGATCTTGCGGCCGCCGGTCGCCCGGCTCAGGCCGATGGTCCGGCCCTTGCCTCCCGGCGGATTTTCCTGTTCGTAGGGGAAGGGCTCGATCTCGGAGATATGTTTTATGAAGTCCGGTCGTTCGCGCATGTTGCATCGCCTGTCCGGGGATGAATCGTTGGTAACAGGAGCCGGCGGCCCGAACCTTTCGGGACAAGTCCGGGACGGGTTCTAAAAAAGCAATTTCCCGCTCTTCTTCACGCCAGCATAAACTTGTACCTCGCCCATCGGGTGGGTATGACGATCGTACCGGGGAACGGTGAACCCTCACAGGGAGGAATTGATGGCGCACGAAGTACCGGCATTGGGCTATTCGTTTGATGCTTTGGAGCCGCATATCGACGCTCAGACCATGGAAATCCACCATGATCGACATCATGCGACTTACGTCGCCGGGCTCAATGCCGCCCTCGAATCCCACGCCAATCTGCAGGGTAAAAGCCTCGAGGATCTAATCGGCGACCTGGACGCCCTGCCGGGGGGTATCCAGACGGCGGTGCGCAACAGCGGTGGCGGCCACTGGAATCACTCGTTCTTCTGGCAGATCATGGCGCCGGGTGGAGGCGAGCCTGGCGGTGCGTTGTTGGACGCGATTCTGGCTGGATTTGGCACTCTGAACGAAATGAAGGCGCAGTTTTCCGCGGCCGCGGCCGGACGCTTTGGCTCCGGCTGGGCCTGGCTGGTAAAGAATTCGGCCGGGGACCTCCAGGTCACCAGCACGCCCAACCAGGACAATCCGCTGATGGACGGGTCCGGCGACCCGGTTCTTGGAATCGATGTCTGGGAGCACGCGTACTACCTCAATTATCAGAACAAGCGTCCAGACTACGTGACCGCGTGGTTCAACGTGGTCAATTGGGACGAGGTCGCCCGGCGATTCGGCGGCTAGGGTTCGCGGGACGGGCACGATTTCGGAGGCCGGGTGGGCTCGGCGGTGGAGGGGGCCGATTTTCTGAGCCGGTCTCGTCCCGCCCCGACCAGGGATGGTCCGGTTCGCGCCGGCCGTTTCCTTGACCCCTTAGAAAGCGACTATCTATAATTTCGTCTCTGGGAATGAGGTATTTGGCTGTCTCGTTGCGTCCTCTTCTGCTCGGTCTCGCCGGGAACCGGATCATCGGTCGCCCGGGGAAGTGTCGGAATTTGGTAGACGAGCATGATTTAGGATCATGTGGACGAGAGTCCGTGAGAGTTCGAGTCTCTCCTTCCCCACCATTACAATGAGAATGTACCTTAGGGCTGAATGGCTCCGCTCCGGGAGCAATCGGCGCCGGCGGAAGTGGCTCAGTGGTAGAGCATCTCCTTGCCAAGGAGAGGGTCACGGGTTCGAATCCCGTCTTCCGCTCCAATAGAGGATTTACAGGTTTAGAGCGCACGACAACCGGAGAAGAGCGCCCCTAGAGCAGTAGTCACACCGCATTGCTTTTTGGTGGCTTGCCCCGCGGACACGAATGACTGTGCCAGAAGCAGCCCCTTATCTAGACCATGGCCTTATATCTGGGGAGCAACATGTCGGGACGTCCCGGAAGGTCGTGCACGTGAAGCCGGTAGAGGAACCCCCACTGGTGAAGAGCACGTCGAACGCGAAGTTCCGGCTCAGTGTCCACAGGCCGAACCGCAGCCATTACCTCCGACCGTTTTGCCCGCGAGTAGATGTCAGTCAATCTGACCCTGATCCTCGCTCCCCAACTCTCCAGCCCCGACTAGGCAACCTGCCATGAACTTGGCTGCAGGGGGGCCACGAGGTTGCCGACGAGCGAGTACTGTTTTGTCTGCGCAACGGACGAGCGGGCTAACCCTTCCGAAATGGTATTGCTACCCTCACCGAACAGCAGCACTCCCCTAGCCGTCTCAATTCGAAAGACGTGAAGCCCGTCTTGGGTCCTGTCCCAGTTAGAGAATTCGAGCAGGCGGCCGTCACCAGCTCGCACACTTAATGATCTCGATCATTAAGTGCTTGGCCGCCGGGAAAACCCAAAGCAAACAGCTCCCCAAGAGAAGGTATCCTTGCGGCGGCCCAACGCATTTCCCCTGTTCCAATGCGCCGTCGAAATTCCGGCACGCGCGCAATCGCAATACCTAGTGATCCTTGATGCAAGACCGTCTTTCTGATTTCACCTGCGTGACCTTGCTGTTGGTCGGGTCGTTCGTCGCATTCGCGCCGCTGGTCACCGCGCCGGTTTCAGCCGCCTTCGGGGAGGCGACTCCGTTTTACGGAACCCCTCTGCTGGCGGCGCGGGAAATCATCACGGTGTACGGACAGCTGCCACTCTGGGATCCATGGACCGGAGCGGGCGACGCCCTGGTGGCCAACCCACTGGCCACTCAGTTCTACCCGCTGTCGCTAATTGCCTACTTGTCCTCCAATCCGGCGCTCGATGGAGTCCGGTGGATGGCGATGGCGCACCTGACGGCGGCGGCGCTGGTGACGTACGCGTTGGCGCGAGCGGTTGGAGCTCGCCCATGGGCGGCCCTCGTGGCTCCGGCATTGTTCATGATGAACGCCCATACCGGTTGGCAAATCAGCAACGGGGTGATCGGACAAATCATGGCGCTTCCGTGGACGGCCCTGGCATGGCTGATCACATTGTTGGCGGTTCGACACTCGAGCATTCGGCTGATGGCCGGAACGGGACTGACGCTGGGGATGATGGTCATCGCGGGCACGGTATATGACATCTACTTTGCCGGCCTTGGGGTGGCGGTCGTGCTTGGAGTCCTCGGCGCTCGCGAGATGGTCGTGGCCGAGGGGAGATATCGCCGGGGGATATTTGGTCGACTCGCGTTGATGGCCGGGGTCGGACTGCTTTCGACCGCGCTCGTCTCTGCCGTGAAGCTGGTGCCGGTCACGCAGTTTCAGCGGTTTTCCACCCGGGTCGGGTTCTCCCTGGAGGAGGCGGAGGTCGGGCTCGAAAACATACCCACTGCGTCGGCACTCGCCCGCGATGCGGTCACCCCACTGGAAGCGGTCTGGGCGGGGCCGGTGAACATACTCGTTCTACTCCTAGTGATCGTCGCGTTCTGGCGGCCCCGTCGGGACGTCGTCGCGTTCGGACTCGTCGCATTGATCGGGTATTGGGCGTCGCTCGGAATGCGGGCGCCGGTGGACTTGTACGGGTTGTTTCATGGCACCCTGCCCGGCTTCGCCTTCAACAACACGACAATTAGATTCATGAACATGTTCTATCCGGCGTACGCGATTCTGGCGGCCATCGGGGCGTCGAGGGCGCTTTCATTCGCCGCCGGCCGTGTCCCTCGCCGACTTGCCCTAGCCCCGATGGCGATTGTGGGAGTTGCGTCCCTGTCGGTCCTGGTTGCGGGCGCCACTCATGTGCGAGGGATCGCGGCGCTCGCCGTCTCAACCGACTCCTATCAGGCATCCCCGGAGCGAGGATCCACTCCCGACATTCTGTCCGGTTTTTATGACGAGCAGGGAGACCACAGTTTCCGCGCGTTCAGCACTTACATCTTTTCGAAGGGACCCGGCCGGCTGCCTCCCACGGCCGCAACCATCTACGGATTGGATACTACGAACCCGATCAACGCCCACATGGTGCCCTCCTACTCGCTCATGATGGATTATGCCCCCGGGCCGGTTTCAATCGGGCGACAGTATCGACTCCTCAATATCCTCAACACTCGATATCTGATATTTGAACGGGCGTACGAGTTCGCGCCGCCTGATCCCGCGTCCAACTCATACTCGATCGAAGGGGGCATCATTTACGAAGCGGCTCCGGCCCGCGATCGCGCACAGATCATCAACCGCTCGTTGCTGCTGATCGGCACGGACGCCGACACCGACTTTAACGCTTTCGAGGCCCGTCTCCTGGTTTTTCACGACGACTTCTCCCCGAGTGGAGTCACGGTGCTCCACGGTGGCTCGCCCTACCTCGACGACTATGAGCTCGAATTTCTCAATCGGTTTGAGGCTGTCATCTTGACTGACTGGTTGGCCCGTTCCCAGTCTGCTGCCAGCGCTGTGCGGGACGAATATCAGGCACAAGGCGGTGTCATCTTAGAACTCGATTACGTGAACGGTCAGGACGACAATCCGTTCAGGCGTTCCAGGGCCTTCCTGATTGACGAGAATGCTCCCAAATCTCTCACCGCGGAATCGGAGGCCCGAGTGTCCGAGTTGCTGGGCGCACTTCAGGAGCAGCCCGATGTAGCTGTAGCGTCGCGAATCGTCTCTTTCTCACCGACGGAGATCATCGTTGGCGTGGATGAGTTGTTTGAGTCGGCTGCACTGATCCTCAGCCAGACGTACTTCCCCGGGTGGAAGGCGACCGTAAACGGCGAGGAAACCACGGTATTCATGGCCGACAGTCTGGTGGCGGGCGTGATGCTGCCCGCCGGGGGGCCATTTGACATCCGATTCTCGTTCGAGCCACCCTTGTTCGGCATCGCCGCGATCGTGTCGCTGATGTCCACCGTCGCTGCGTTCGTGTTGTTGATTAGGGGGCTCCGACAGACTCGTCGGCGCCGCCTGGAATCGGGTTGATGAGGCCAGTGACAGCCAGGCCCGGATTGCGGCACGCCGGCGGCGTGATCTCCAAGGCGAGAGGTCGGATCGCGATTCGTAGTCGATGACGCGCGGGTTCCGGTCGGTCCTGGCGAGCCGATGGGGGCAGGACACGATCGCACTCACCGCACTGGCGATACTGACGGCCTACAGCTACGGGCAACTAGTTGGAGGTGACGCGGCGCGATCGTTCGGTGAGGGATCGGCCTTCATCGGGCAACCGCTGATGGCAACCCGGAATCTGGTCCTTGGTTATGGTGTGATCCCGCTGTGGGACGCTTGGAGTGGAGCCGGCGATCCCCTGGTGGCCAATCCACTTGGCGTGCAATGGTATCCACCGATCTATGCCGCCTTTCTATCAGAGTTTCCTGCGCTCCAGGGACTACGCTGGGTCATCTTTGGACACCTACTGCTGGCGGTCTGGGCCACCTATGGGCTGGCGCGCGCGTTAGGAATCCGGCCGGCGTGGTCGTCTCTCGCGCCGGTCGGCTACGTGTTCAGCGCACACATGCACTGGGTCGTGGGCCTGGGTGTTGTACACCCGGTGTTCGGTCGCGTCTGGATGCCTCTGGCGATAGCGATGTTGTGGCTGGGTCTTGAGCGTCGGAGCTGGCGGTACCTCATCCTGGCGGGGGTGGCATTGGCGGCCGCGATATTTGCGGCAACCGTGTATATGCTCCACTTCATACTCTTGATGATGGGTGCCCTATTCGTATCCCATGCCGTTGTCGGTCGCTGGTTTCGTCAAGCGATCAGACAGCGCCTCGTCTTTGTGCTCGGCGCCGGTCTACTGGTGGCTGCCGTCAGCCTGGGGTTATCCGCAGCGCGGGTGTTGCCGATTTCCGAATACACACCAATCAGCACTCGAGGCATCATTTCGCTTGAGCAGATCGAAGACCCTTCCCAGGTACCGACGCTCGGGTTCGTTCTCAACACCGTCCTCGATCAAGCGGAGTCGCCCGTGTTTACGGCCTGGGCCCTGCCAATTCTGCTGCTTGCACTGTTGGGCCTCGTGTTCGCTCCGAGGCGCATCGCCCTCTTTCTCGGGCTGAGCGGCGTCATCGGCATCTGGGCGTCGCTCGGGAATCGAGCCCCGATCGACTTGTACGCCATCTTCTACTACGTGCTGCCGAATTTCAGATTCAACACCACACTGCCGCGCATGCTGGAACTCACGTACCTTGCGCTTCCGCTCCTGGCTGCGTTCGGACTCCACGGGGGCGTGCGTTGGGTTGGGGGTCGCTGGCGAGGGACGACGAGGGTAGTACCCGGCCTCGCATTGGGGCTGGTCCTCGCGGCCGTCGGCCTCGCGGGCGTGAGCACCCACCGGGCGATGGAGCGCGCGATCGACCGGCCGTTCCCAGCCGCGGAAGTCGGCCCGGCGGTGGTTCTGCGGTCTCCTCCAGCTTTGAGGACCGCCCAGGGAGTAACCACGATCAGTCTGCAAGGCGTGATGATTTGGGAGGGAGAGCACAGAGCCACCCGGGACTTGCGGGTGCGGCTGGTGGACGAAGATGGACGGAATCTTCTTCAGCCAGTGATCCTAGAGGCCAGATCAGGAGAGCGCCGGACCATCCAGCTGGAACTCAAATCTCCCGGGACCACCGAGGGCGGACAAGTGCTCCTGCGGCTGGATGACGTTGTCACCCAACAGCAACTTGGCTCAGTCCTACCAATCGCGTTTGCCGATTCGGGCGGCCAATTGGTGACGGCCATAGAAAACAGATCAACTGGAATGGGAGAGCCGCTTGCCCTGGCCGGCGTTGCGCCGGTGAACATTACCGGCGCCGCCGCGGCAGTCAGCGCGCGGGATGGATTTGGTGCCGGCCGTTTTGGAGTGGGCATCGAACTTCACAGCAACTTTCTGCTCCACCCGGTCACAGCCACCCGGTATGGGATTGAGATCGCCAGTTTCGGCAACCATGGAATGCAAACTCTGTACGGATACGGTTGGCTTGAAAAGCCGGGATTGGGACCTACCTATCCTCTGGATCCGGTACTCTTACCCGCTGAAGATTCAGTGGTTCGCAAGCTGCGGCTTCTGGGCAATCTGAATGTTCGGTATCTCGCTCTCGGCCCCACCGACGAAGCCGGGTTCGGCGGTATCGGTGATGAGATCTGGCGCGGGTCCGATGGCGTCATTCTGCTGAATCCGTTCGTCGGGTCGCGGGTGTATGGCTCCGCGTTGGCCATTCTGCATCTCGTCGGTTCGGAGGCTGCCGATCTTGGTGGGCGCGAAGTGCAGGAACTATTTCTGACGGACACCTTCGACCCGGTGAGCACTACCGTTCTATCCGGCGAGAAGGATTGTGCGAGTGACCTGCACCCGGCTGATCTGGACGGATATTACGGAGTGCTTGTCGGCTCCAGCTGCCTATCGCGAGTCGCCGAGAATGCCGTCTTCGCCAGTAGCTCAGGTCGCGTTTTGCCCCACGCGCGAATCGACAACCCCGGAGCGGTGGAGCAATTGATCGATGTATCGACCGCATCGATGCAGCCGGTCACGGACGTCACGGAACTTAGTTCGGACCCGCTCGGTCATCGATTGCTCGTCGGTGCCTCAAATCGGTACCGGATCGTGAATCTGGCCACAATCCACTTTCCGGGCTGGATAGCGAAGACCCCTTCCATGACGAAATCGGCGACCCTGGCGAACGGCGCGATCAATGGATTCATCCTTCCGCCGGGAGAACAGATGGAAATCGAGATCCGGTTCGAACCGGCTTCATTTGGGGTCGGGGTGGTGATCTCATCCGTCACCGCCTTGCTGATCGTGCTGGGACTGGTTGCCGGATCATCGCCGTTGCGCCGCCGGCTGCCTGCTCTCACGGGGCTCTCGCGAGGCTTGGAGCGGTCAGATTACGAATGAACGCCCCCAGCGGTCTCGCATCAAGGGATTTGTTCCCAGGCGACGCCGATTGGAAGGTGCGTCGGAGCACCTGGAACGCATCGGGTCGCCGCGAGAATAGCGTTTCCGCGGTTGTACTTCGTTTTCATGATCCGGTGGCGAACAACCCCGATCGCAGCGCGCTCAAGCGCGCTCATCCGGTATCTGCATACTTAGATTCGCCCCTCGAGATTGAGTCGTTAGATTGGGGGTAGAACGACGGACATACGGCAAATCCCCTCCTGAGCCGAATTACTGCTGCGACAGCGGGAAAGCTGGCGGAGGTCGCGGCCACGAGCGCCAGCCGGCGGCCAATCCCAGCGGGCCGCTGAACATATCCCGCTCAGCGATCTGAAGTCCGGAGCAATGATCGGGCACGCAACAAAGTTACGCACGAAGGCCGCGCCTATTTCAGGAGGAACAAGCGAGAGATCGAAGTCGATAGGGAGCTGCTTCTCCGCTGGGAGATGGCTGCCGGATCCTTCATCGACTGGCTCGAAACGTTGAGGGCTTGTGTCCCGGGGTGAGACCGCCGCCCGCAATGCTGGCAAGCGGGCTGACGATCCAAGTCAGCCTCTCGTCATCGCTGGAGTTCACACGATAACTGGACTGGTTTCGCTTGGGGCTCTTCACTGGCAGGCACAGCGCCTACCCCCATATACTTGCCAAGGAGAGGGTCGCGGGTTTGAATCCCGTCTTCCGCTCCAGGACCCTGACTGGTTTGGGGCCGGAAGGACTCGACCGGGGAGTCCTTTTTCTTTCGGAAATTGCGGGTGGTGAACACCGCTACCCATCGTGCTCCAGATGAGGAACTGCTCAACCCTTGATTACGTCCAGCGAACGAATCGGCGACGGAATGGCGAAGTTGACCGTGGAACTCTCGGTCCCGGAGCTGCAAAAGGAGTACGGCCGCGCCGCCCGGCGCATCTCCTCGCGGACCCGAATCCCCGGTTTCAGGCCCGGCAAAGCCCCGGTCAATATCGTGGAGAACATGTTTGGCCGGTCGGCGATTATCAGTGAAGCCGTTGAAAAAATGGTTCCAGCGTCGTATTCGAACGCTCTCAAAGCCGAGGATCTTTTCGCCATCGACCAGCCGGACATCAACTTTGCGGATGACGAGGAGCTTACGTTCGAGACGCCGGTCGTCTTCACCGCCACGGTGCCGCTGCGCCCGACCGTGGAGCTCGGGGACTTCTCGTCTGTCGTGCTGACCGAAGACCCGGTTGAGCTGGACGATGAGGATGTCGAAAATACCCTGCGGCAACTGCGTGAGAGCCGGGCTGAGAGCAAGCCGGTCGAGGGCAGGGGGCTGCAGGAGGACGATCTGGCGGCCGCGGTGATCAAGATGCTTGTCGACGACGTGAACCAGATGGGCGATGCCGAGATCACGGTGGTCATCGGCGGCAACGGTTTTCCCGAAGGTTTCGACGAGGCGGTCACCGAAATGAAGCCGGGCGACGTGCGCGAATTCGAACTCACTTTCGAGGACGCCCATCCCGACGAAAGCATGCGCGGTAAATCCGCCCAATTTCGGGTCGAGTTGAACGGCATCAACCAGCGGGACGTTCCGGAACTTGACGACGAGTTCGCGGCGCTCGTGTCTGAATTTGAAACAGCTGAGGAACTCAAAGCCGATGTCCACCGGCGGCTCCTGGAGGAGCGTGAGGCCGCCGCGAGGCGCGAGCTGGAGCGGTCTGCTCTGGACCTGGTAGTCGACCGGAGCACGTTCGAGGTGCCGGAGGTCGTCGTCCACCGGCAGGCGCATGCGGTCATGGAGGAGCAGTCGCAGCGGTTGACCGCACAGGGGATGGCGCTGGACACGTACTTGGGGTCTATAGGATCTTCCCAGGACAGATTCCATGACGAGGCAATGGAAGAGGCTGAACGGCAAGTGCGAAACACCCTGCTATTGGAGGCATTTGCGGAGCAGCGGGAAATCACCATCGGTGAAGAGGACGTGGATGCGGAATTGGACCGGTTGATGGAGCGGTTTCCCGGTCAAGATCGTCAGGCGATGCGGGAGCACTACCTGGCTAACGACGGTCGCGAACGAATGGAGTCGAGCCTGCGGGAACGCAGAGCGATTGACGCCCTGATGGAAGAGTTATTGACCTCCGCCGAAGAAGCGGACGTCGAGTCTGAAGGAACAGAGTCCGAACCCGAAATTGAAAAAGAGGACGGCTGAGGATATTTCCCGGATTCCGCCGGACGGCAACGGTCGCCGGCTAGGAAAGGTATGAACCATGGCACTGGTACCGAACGTAATTGAAACCACCGACCGCGGCGAACGCGGGATGGACATCTACTCGAGGCTGCTTCGCGATCGCGTGATGTTCGTTGGCGGGGAAATCAACCGATTCGCCGCCAACACCGTCGTCGCTCAGCTTCTGCTTCTGCAGAGCGAGGATCCGGAGCGCGACATCAGCATGTACATCAACACGCCCGGGGGCGACGTCGACTCGGGCATGGCCATCTACGACACGATGCAGTACGTCGAGCCGGATATCCAGACCGTTTGCCTGGGCATAGCGGCGAGCATGGGGGCGCTGATTCTGACGGGCGGCACCAAGGGAAAGCGCTTCGCCCTTCCGTCCGGACGGATCATGATCCACCAGCCGATGATGGGGCTTCCCCCGGGCACGGCGGCGGCCGACGTCGACATCGAATCGCGTGAAATTATCCGGATGCGCGATCGGCTCGAACAGGTGTTGGTCAAGCACACCGGCCAGGCTCCCGAGAAGATCGCCCATGACACCGAGCGTAACTTCTGGATGAATGCCGAGGAGGCGCTTGAGTACGGCATCATCGATCAAATTGTTGAGAAGCATCAAAGCTGAGCGCTTCATGACCGAATCTCAAGCTGCGATACCCGCGCCGGCCGAATTGACGCGGGCGCTAGGCTAGGTCTCCATGGCTTCCCGAAAAACCAATCAAACTACCTACCGCTGCTCGTTCTGCGGAAAAACGCAGGACCAGGTGCGGCGATTGATCGCCGGCTCCGGCGGTGTGTACATCTGCGATGAATGCGTCGATCTTTGTCGCGACATAATTCGCGAAGAGCAGGGCGAAGCCGCGCCCGCGCAGTCGTTCACCGGTACTCCGCCGACGCCGGAGCGAATCGACAACCACCTGAGCGATTACATCATTGGCCAGGAGCAGGCCCAGCGTATCGTTTCGGTGGCCGTGTACAACCATTACAAGCGGGTCGCCAGCGGCGCGCGCCTTGACGATGTGGAACTGCAAAAGAGCAACATTCTGCTCATCGGGCCCACCGGATGTGGGAAGACTGAATTGGCCCGCACGCTGGCCCGCATGCTGGACGTGCCGTTCTCCATAGTTGACGCCACGGCCCTCACCGAGGCCGGTTACGTCGGTGAGGACGTGGAGAACATCCTCCTGCGTCTCATTCAGGCGGCCGACTACGACATTCCGCACGCCCAGATGGGAATCATCTACATCGACGAGATCGATAAGATCGCGCGGAAGGCTGAAAACCCCTCCATAACCCGCGACGTCTCGGGCGAGGGTGTCCAGCAGGCGCTGCTCAAGATCATCGAGGGTGCGGTGGTGAACGTCCCGCCCCAGGGCGGACGCAAGCACCCGCATCAGGAATTTATCCAGTTCGACACCAGCGACATCCTGTTCATTTGCGGCGGGGCGTTCGAGGGCCTACAGACCATCATCCGGCGCCGGACCGGACGGGGCGTCGGAATCGGGTTTGTCACCGCCGACCCCGACGATGAGTCATCCGAGGACGCTCTGGACGACGTGATGGCCGAAGACCTCATGAAATACGGTTTGATCCCTGAGTTCGTGGGCCGGTTGCCGGTGGTGGCTGCCCTCCATGAGCTGGACAAGAAGGCCCTGACTCGCATTCTCACGGAACCGCGCAACGCCTTGACGCGCCAGTACCAGAAGCTGCTCGGCCTCGACCATGTGGAGCTTCAGTTCACCCGTGGCGCCCTGCAACTGGTGGCGGAGAAGGCCATGTTATTGAAAATCGGAGCCCGCGGACTGCGCACGGTTCTTGAGGACCTGTTGCTTGACACGATGTATCTGGTCCCGTCCCGACCGGATGTGATTAAAGTCGTGGTGAACGCCGACGTGGTGCGCAACAAGGTCCCGCCTTTGCTGGTCACGCGGAGCGAATCGGCCGTGGAAGACGAGGCCGAGTCGGCCTAGCCGCCCCCATTCCCGCCGTGCGGCCGTCCCGCGATGTGACCGCGGTACGGCTCGCCCGGGATGCCCGGTTGGCAGGTCAATTTTGCGTGCCGATCCGCTCGTGGCAGACAGGTCGATAGGGGCCGTGATCGCCGAGTGGCCGGCGCATCTGTAATGGATTCGGGGTTGGCGCGTAGTCTCTACGTGGGCAGTAGTCACGCGAGCCCGGGCAAAGGAACAAGTATGGAATACGCCAGCGCAACGTTGCCGAGCGAACCCACGCTCGTGCGGCAAGCACTGGTAGATCCGGCTGCCTTCGCCGATCTCTACGATCACTAATTCCCGGGAATCTGGAATTACGTCCGCTACCGGGTTGATTCCTCGCCGGTGACCGATGACGTGACCTCGGGAGTATTTGAGCGCGCCTTAAAAAACTACACACCTACAACCCGGCGAAGGCGCCATTTCCGGCCTGGCTATTCGCCATCGCCCGCAACGGCAGCACCGATTACTACCGCTCTCGCCAACGGCGGCGCTGGTTGTCTCTCGACGTGCTTGGAGAGCGCTCAGACGATGCGCCGGGGCCGCCCGAAATGATGGAGGCCGATGAATCGAGACGGGAATTGCTCGAGGCCGTCGCCGGACTCAGCGAACGCGAGCGCGACGTGCTGGGGTTGAAGTTCGGCGCCCGGATGGGTAATCGTCGAATCACCGAAATGACCGGGTTGAGCGACAGCAAATGTGGGCGTGATCATCTACCGGGCCGTCGGCAAATTGCGGGACCGCCTCGCGGCGAAAGGACAGACTGGTGACTGAAGACGAACGGGTACGCCGCTTCCAGGCCGATTTAGACCAGATTCTGGACACGGGCCAGGCACCGCCGGTCGAGGATGGGGACGGGGCCTACGCTGAGACGCTGGCTACCGCCGCCCGCCTGGCACGGGCCGATTTCAGCGTCGAAAGCCAGGTGCGGGAGCCTTTGCGGCGGGAGATCAGCCGGCGTTCGGCGATCAGTCGCGGCATCAATCCGTTCTCGTGGCTGGCGGATTTCCGCGCCCCCAGAATTTACCTGCTCGGGCCGGCAGCCGCAGTGTTCGTGGTGCTGGTAATCATGCTGGCGTGGCCGGGAGCCGTAGCCGCCGCGGCCGAGACCGTTGAGCGGTTCGTCAGACAGCTGGTGCTGGACGAGAGCACCACCGTGCGACAGGTCGATGATGACGAGGCGATCCTGGGTCTGGAAGGTGCGGGCCTGGGACTGGCAGACTTTTCTCGAAACCGCCCAGCGCCTCACCAAATGTGACGGCGCATCGGTCGAACAATACGGCTTCGCGGTATCCCCGTTCGACACACCGTCCTACTCATTCATGTGGCAAAACGGAGCCGAGATCGTGGCCGAAAACTCCAACAAGGCCCTGATCACCCATCCGTCCGCTATCGAAGCGGTGCAATTCATGAGGGACCTGGTTCACAAGCACGGCGTTGCCCCGGCTCTGGCGGCCGATGGCGATTTAGAGTCCCTGACTCCGAGATTTAGCCGCGGTGGACCATTCGTGGGCGGAACCCCCGTAGCCATGGCACCCCAGGCCTTTGGAAAGTCACTGGGCGCGCAGGTGAATACAACTCGCTCGGAGCGGGATGGAGTCGTCGAGGTGACGGTTGACGTTTTAGTGACGGCTGATGAAAACGGTAATGTGGTCAGCGGCTCCGGCGGCGAGGGCATTGCCAACACGAACCTCCCCCGTCAGCTAGTCAGGTCCAACCTCGCCGTTCCAGGCGGGGCGCTGGTAGTGCTCTCCACCTCCAAATCCCCGGAAGACGCCTGGGCCGCGCTGCGGGAACTTGGATCCGCGTTGGAGCCCATGGGAACGGTGTCGGCCCGCCGACTGGATGCCGAAGGGCTGCTCGCTGTCGATCCTACGCTGGAGCTGTCCGAGGCCAGGGCCGTGATCGCCGCCGCAAACTCGGCCCGCGTACCGGTAACGCCTCGAAAACACGAGGTGCTTACGGTCCTGCAATACCTGGTGGACATCCCCATGCTGCGGGGTGAGGCTGAGCCGGAGGATGCGCTGATTAGAGCCGCGAAGGAGATCGAGACCCTTCTCGCTGGCTGACGGCTCAGGAGGTGAGCGCGGCCGCGTTCGACCAGGCGCTGCTCAGCGCACTCATGGCGCTGCGCCCATAAACGTAGGTCGCGCCCGCCTCCACCACCAGCGTGAAGGCGATCGCGCCGATTCCCAGCACGACCCCCGGGGCGTCCACCAGGTTGAGTCCGATCAAGACAAACGCGATCAGGCTCGCCAACCGGATGAGGTTGATGTACAGAATTCGTCGCGTTCGTCGCACCCGCATCAGCGCCGAGGAGAATATCTGCTCCTGGGCCAGGATCAGCGGCAGCGGCGCGAAGATGCGCATCCCGAGTTGGGCTGATTCAAACAGCCGGCCTTCTACCCCCACAAGGTCGCGCAAAATGAATACGGTCGCAGGAGGGTAGAACGCGAAGAACATCGCCAGGACCATCACCAGCAAGCCGATTGCGTTGGCGAACAGCCGAATCCGGCGCGGGTCGTGACCCTGGCCCAGCAGCGCCAACACCGTAGGCTGCAAGCCCCACAGAATGATCGTCAGGAATTGGCTGACGCTCAGGGCGATGGCGATCGCGGCGATTGACGTCTCCGGGGTCGACGTGCGCGCCACCGCGGCGTTGATTACCGGCGGTGTGACCGTGGCCAGAAATCCAGCGAAGAGCAATGGCATGAAAAATCGCACCATCGACGCATACTCGGTGCCGGCTCCATCGTCCGGGGCCGAGGGTAGCTCGCGGCGGAGCGCCGGGCCGGTCAGCCAGATCATCACCATCACCTCGGCCAGCGCCGCCGCGCTCACCGCGAACGCCCCCACGGCAGCGCCCTCAACCGTGCCGCTGAGCTGCAGGGCGAGCGCGGTTAAAATAACCGTTCCCATTCCCACGATCGTCCCGGCCCAGACGTGGCGCGTGTGCCCCAGGCGAATGGCGCAGCCATACAGATGCGGTCTGGCTACGGCCAGCGCCGGCAAGGGCAGCAACGCCAGCAACGCCGCCCGGGCCTCGCTTTCCAGCACGCCGCTTAGAGAAAAGACCCTTTGCAGGACGAGGTCACGAATTGGCGTCAACGCCACGATCGCCGCGAGCAGGGCGACGATCAGAGCGGAGGTCGCGGTGAAGCGGCGCAATCGCGCCAGCGACACGCCGTCGTCCAGGAAGACCAGCGTCATCTGCTGGATGCGCATCTGGGGCAGGGCCACCAGCATGATGATTCCGAGAGCAACCGCGTAGCCGCCGATCGCCTCTTCCGGGTTCTCTCCCCGGGCCAGAATCGCGTTGACGGCCGGAGCCAGAATGGCCGCCACGCCAAGATTCAGCGAAGCCGGGACCAAGAGGAGGGTCGCTCGCCGCGCGAATCCGCGTTTCGAAGTCCTGGCTATCGGCCCGGGCATCGGCGGCTGCGATTCGAGGCCGTCAGTCAAGTCTGGAGGGGCCCTCGGCGGGAGCCGCGGCGCGCGTTCGGCCTGTCCGCGCCACCCCGGGACGGCTGGCCCGGCGAGCTATGTGACCGCTTCCGCCAGAAAGGGCCCGGCGGCGTCTCAGCGTGATCCAATGGTGGAGATGGGGGCGAGTCGAACGCCCCGTCCAAGAACTATCACCCCGTCCCACCTACAGGCTTAGTTCGCTGTAAATATCGCCTGTCGAGTTGTCAGCGAACGAACTCTCGACTGGCTAGCCCGAAGAATCTTGGCCGGCCCGTACGGGCGTCAAAACCGGAGCACCTCGGCAAAGTGTCGCTCCGTACCCGATGCCGAGGAAATCAGATACGGAACGTCGCTAGCTAGTTAAGCAGCGAGGGCTAACTCTTTGTTGCCTTTTATTGTTTGCCACCGCTTTAACGAGATAGGTGACGTTCTCGGCCTGCAGGAACGGGCATCCGGTCCCTGTCGAAACCCGGCATCCCCTTGGAGCGACAATCCTCAGCTCGGTCTGCGCATGTGCCGCTCTATCTGCCTTTGCGCATCGCGCTCGGCAATTCGTGCACGTTTATCATACCGCGTCCGCCCCCGTCCGACGCCAAATTCCAGCTTTGCGTGACCGCCTGCGAAGTGGATTCGCAGCGGCACCGCGGTGAAGCCACGAGCGTTGAGCATGCGGTCCAGCCTGAAAAGTTCCGACCGATGAAGAAGTAACTTTCGCGGCCGCACCGGTTCGTGGTTGTATTCGGATGCAGGCTTGTATGGCGCGATGTGCACTCCGAGCAGATAGGCCTCGCCACCCTGCAAGCCCACGTAGCCTTCTCGAAGACTGACGTGTCCCAGACGTAACGATTTGACCTCGGTGCCCTTCAGCGCCATGCCCGCGTCGAAGGTGTCGTCGATAGCGTAGTCGTACCGCGCCCGGCGATTGGAGGCGACGGTGAAGTCGCCGTTTGCCGACGCGGTTGAAAGAGCCCGTTTCTTGGTCGATTTTTTGGTGCGCGCCATTTCGCGTTCCCGATCACGGCAAAGCGCCACAAAGGAGCATGCCGTTCAGGATACCCGTGGCGACCGCGTTAGCGGAGATTTTTACCGGCCAGAATTCGGCTTTCTGGGGAAGTCGGGGAACGGGGCCGGGTTGGTGACGATTCAGGCCGAGCGGACCGGCCAATTCACAGGCTGGCACCGGTCGGGTCGCCAGAAAGGGTCAAATCTAGACCCTGTGCACCTGCTCCAACCAGATCTCCGGTCGGAGCTACTCCTGTGCGCTCCCGGACGGGGCGAGCTGCGGGCTGCCGATGGGAACCATCGGAGTGAGCAGTTTCTCTAGCGCCATCGTGTGGGAGCAGTAGCTCCAGGTTTGGAAAAAATTGCATGTGCAGCGCCAGCCATCCCCATCCGCGTACCCCACTTCGTAAGCGCCGTTTCCGCCGTGGAAAGTCGCCCGGAACTCGTGGATCGATATGCGCTCGGGCTCCCCGGCGTAGCGGTGTGCCTTCTCAATCTTTCCGATCAAGCTGGACTGCATGCAGTTCTCCTTGGCTTGTGAAAGCAAAAAAGCGCCGTGCTACCCACGCACGACGCTTCCGTCTTAGTTCTCCTCAACACCCGATGTCTTTTCCCAGAAGATGACAGCCATTGCCCTGATTTCCGAGTATAAGTCTCTCCATCTGGGCCGGTCAAAAGAAGCAGGTTCCGCTACCTACCAGCCATACGACAATCGCGTCGCCAATGCTTCCGGTAGCCCGGCCTCCGTGATCTCTCGTTGCGTCCGACCAATGTCGTAGGCCGTACGCTTGAGCATGATTCGGTCGGATTCCGGCTCCAGAATCATGTACGCGGATCGCGGTTCGCCGTCTCGCGGCTGACCCGCGCTGCCCGGATTCACTATGGCCTTCCTATTCGCGATCGTGATCGGAAGATTCGGCTGGGGCATGGTGGTCTCCTCCTCCCCGCCACCTTCCGCGTCCGACTGCGTGAATACAAGCGGCACGTGGCTGTGGGCGACAAAACAGAGCGGTGACGCGAAATAGGTGAAATTTGACCTAGCGATGGACATATTGAATACGTACTCGCCGAGGGGACTGCGCGGACTTCCATGCGTGAGCACCGCTCCCGGCGCGATGCCCGTCGGTTCGAGCGAATCTAGAAAATCGCGGGACTCGTCGCTCAGCTGCTCATCGGTCCATTCGCATGCCCGGCGGGCGTCCGCGTTGAACGTATCGAGCTCTGTCTTTCCAATGGAACCCCAATCATGATTTCCGGCTATACAGGTGAGGGAAGGTTGCGACCGAATTAATTCGATGCATTCGTTCGGCCGGGCCCCGTAACCCACGATGTCGCCCAGGCACCAGGTAGCATCCACGTCCGGTTCGGCCAGCAGAACCTTTTCGAGAGCCGCCAGATTGCCATGGATGTCGGCCAGGACGAGAATTTTCAGCCTGTCCGCCGATTAACCTGAATCATCGAAACGCCGGCTGGTCGCGATAAATCGGCATCAGCCATGCTGCAGCGCCTCCACGTACTGGTTGAACTGGTCGCCGCGGTCGAACTCATTTTGAAATAACCCGAATGACGCGCACGCGGGGGACAGCAAGACCACGTCCCCGACCTGTGCCGCGCCGGCCGCCAGCCGCACTGCCTCCTCCATCGACGACGCCTCCCGCGAGAGGCCACCCGGCAGCACCCGGAGAAATTTCTCCGTTCCCGCACCCGGAAGCAGAATCACAGAACGCATTTGACTCCCCATTTCGTGGATTCGCCTGCCAAGAATATCGAAGTCCAGAAGTTTGTCAGAGCCGCCGGCGATCAACACGACCGGGCCCGGCACCGTGTTCAGGGCAGCGAGCGTCGCGTCCGGCGTCGTGGCGCAGGTGTCGTTGACGTATCTGACACCTTCCTGCTCGCCGACCGGTTGAAGGCGATAGGGGACGCCCGGGAACGATTCGACCGCCCGGGCGATGGTGGTCTCGGGTATGCCGAAGCGCGCGGTCGCCGCGATCGCCGCCGCCAAGTTCGCGCGGTTGTGACCGCCCGCGATCCGCGCCTGTTCCCAGCCGGGAACTGTGTCCTCCTCCGAGAACCAGACCACCTCGGCGGTGGTGATGTCGGCAAAACCGGCGGCCCGACTGTTGTTCCGGTTCAAAACGGCCAGATCACCCGGCCTCTGGTAGCGGACGATTGGCGTCTTCGCCGCCGCATAAGACTCCATGTCCGGATATCGGTTCAGATGGTCCGGCAGGACGTTTGTCACCACCGCCACCGTCGGCGAGACGCCGTGCTGCTCCAACGATTCGAGTTGCCAGCTGGAAAGTTCCAGCACCACCGTGTCTTCCGGCCCCAGTAAACCCAGCAGGGCGACCGCCGATCGGCGAATATTGCCGGCCAAGACCGCATCAACCCCGTGCTCGCCGAGCAGATGGTGGATGAAGGTAGCCGTCGTCGACTTACCTCTCGTACCCGTCACCCCGATGATGCGGTCCCGGTCGCACTCACCGAAGAAGATGCCCATCTCCATGTCCACCGGGACCCCATGCTGCCGCGCGATCCGCAAGAATTCGGAGTCCGCCGGCACCGCCGGATTGCGGATTATCAACTCAGCTCCCTTGAAGTCGGACTCCCGATGGCGGCCCAGCACCAGCTTTACATCAAATTCCGCCAGTGCGGCCAGGCTCGATTCGAGTTCGGCTGCTTCCCGCAGATCGGTCACCGTCACAATGGCTCCGCGTTCGCAAAAGAAACGGGCCACGCCAAGCCCACCGCCGTGGAGCCCCAACCCCATCACCAGCACGCGGGTCCCACGGTAGTCAGCCAACCAGCCGGTCCTCCGGCCGCTCACGCTTCGGCGGGCGTTCTTCGTCACGGCCGTCACCACCTGACCGCCCTAAGTTACGACCGTAACGCCCGCGTGAATCCACAGCATGGACTCGCCGGATCAAGCGCCCACTTTTACGCGGACCCGGGCCGCCGGATTCGCGCTCGGCTAAACCGGTGGCTGCGCCGCGGGAATCCATTCCGCGAAAATCCATTAAAAACGAGGTGGTTGACAGGTTCTCATAGCCAGCCCTAGAATTCTACTTGCTTTTGGTTTACCAGTACCGTCGGCGGCGCGGGGAATCATCGGCACGGGAGGCATAGTACCGATTTGATCTTCGCGCGCTGAAATTTAACCCATCCATTAAGGGTGGGTTTTTTTATGCGCTGGCCAACCGGCACTTGCTTGTGATCATGGTAACTAGTCGGATTTTTCGGACTCACAAGCCTGAATCCGAAAAGGGGGTACTGGATGGCTATGACGGCTCCGGAATTACGAGCGACGGTTGATTGGTACCGAACCTATTTGCTGGACCAGCGCCGGCTGACCCGGGGTGAGATTTTCACCCGCCTTGAGTGGATCGAAGACTTCTGCGAATTTGTGGCTCGTCGCCGAACTATGGACGAGGTGATGGTCAGGGATGTCGTCTGCTATTTCGCCGAGAAATCAGACGTATTTGAGAAGCCTTATGAATGGTACGCGCGCTACAAGGCGATTGAGCGTTTCTGCGACGACCTGGTGGAGACCGAGCAGTTGGCGGCCAACAAGCTCAAGGGCATTTACGACGACGGCGATGTGGAGCCCTACAACCCTCAAGAGCCCATGTACCGTGTGCCCGCGATGCCAGTGAACTGGTCGCGAATTGAGAGCGTTTTTTAGAGCAGCCCGCTCAGACGAGAGTATAGAAAAGGGTCCCTCGCGGGACCCTTTTCGCTGTCACCGGCGCGGACGAGTACCGCCCAATAATTGCAGTGGGCTTGGCCGCGTCCCGCCTATTTCTTTGCGGGTGCATCCACAACCAGCGCCTCGGTGGTGAGGAGCATTATCGCCGCGCTCACCGCGTTGCCGATGGCGAGTCGGGTGACCTTCACCGGGTCAATAACGCCAACCTTGACCAGATCCTCATATTCGCCGTTCATCACGTTGAACCCGATGGCGCCCTCTTTTTCTCGAACCTTGCTGGCGACCACCTCGCCGTCGTGTCCGGCGTTGCTTGCTATCTGGATCAGCGGCTGCGCTAACGCTTTGCGCACGATTGTCGCTCCGACCAGTTCATCACCCTTGAGCTTGAGCTCATCAACGGCTCCCTCGGCCCGTACCAGAGCAACCCCACCGCCTGTGATGAAGCCTTCCTCAAGCGCGGCGCGCGACGCCGCCACGGCGTCCTCTACCCGATGCTTCAACTCTTTCTGCTCCACCTCCGTCGGCGCCCCCACTCGGATTACACCAACCGATCCTGAGAGGTTGTTGGCACGCTCGGACAACTTCTCGCGGTCGTAGTCGTTCTTTGCCCGTGCATGCGTCTCCCAGACAGATCCGATCCGGCGCTTGATCTCCTCCGGGTCTCCATGTCCCTTCACAATTACGGTTTCGTCTTTGCGAACCGTCACGCTATCCGCCCGGCCCAGGTACGACAGATCAATTTGGTCCCAGCTCACGCCCAATTCCTTGGCTACCAGTTTTCCTCCGGTGAATATCGCATAATCATCCAGCATCCAGCGGCGCCGCTCCCCGAATGCGGGCGCCTTCACCGCCGAGACGTTCAGCGTTCCCTTCATTCTATTCAGCACCAGCAGCCCCAGCGCCTCTCCTTCAATGTCCTCGGCGACCACCAGCAAATTTCGATGCCCAGCTTCGACGAATTTTTCGAGCAGCGGCAGTATGTCCGCCGCCGCCGACAGCTTTTGGTCCGTTAGCAAGATATGAGGTTTCTCCAGGGCTGCCTCCGTCTCGCCGTCCGCCTCGCCGAAATATGGCGAAACGTATCCACGGTCGAAGGTCAGGCCGCTGACGATTTCGATTTCGACTTCATTGGTCTGGCCATCTTCGAGGTTTACGCCGCCCGCTTTGCCGACCTTGCTCAGCACGCTCGCGATCGTCGCCCCTAATTCTTCATCGGCTGCCGAAACCGCGGCCACGAACTGCAATTGCTCATCGTTCTCAATTTCGGTCGTGTTGGCTTTCAGGTGCTCGATCACTGCCTCGCAGGCCTTTTCCATACCCGGTCGCAACATCATGGCGTTCATGCCCGCCGTCACCACTCGCAGGCCTTCCGCATAAATCGCCTGGGTAAGGATCGCCGCGGTGCTGGTACCGTCGCCAGCGCTGGTGTTTGTCTCCTTGGTGGCCTGGTAGGCAATCTGCGCCCCGGTGTTCACGAACGGGTTTTTCAGATTGTCCACCACGTTCGCCACCGTGTAGCCGTCGTGGGTAACAAGCGGGCTGGAAAATCGCTTCTCTATCATCACGTTCCGGCCCTTGGGGCCCATCGTGACTCGCACCGCGTTGCTGAGTACGTCCACGCCTTCCTTTATCATCTCACGAGCTTCTTCTCCGAGCAGAACCAATTTTCCGGGCATTAAAAGTGCCTTTCCCTGAAATTCGCTAGCTGAAATAATCTACGTGTGCCACTGACCTGGGGCCGTGGTCGTCCTCGCCGGTCCTGAAGCCGCTCTTGGGCGTCTGATCGAGTAAGGGTCGAGACCGAACTGCAATTTTGATCGTTACCCGCTCTTTTTACAAGCGCCGGCCCGGGCCGGCGCTTCTTGCTGGCGACCGTACGGGCCCGCCACTATGAGCTAGGCTCAGTCTACCGGCGCTCATCTTTCAAGAATAATTTCGCGGCGGCCGGTTCCTCGCGTAGCAACCAGCTCCACTCGTCGTCGTCTAGCGGCTCGGCCCGCAAGAGATCCGGCCTCCGCAGCAGGGTGCGTCGGAGCGATTCGAGCCGCCGCCACTTCTCCACCTCGCCGTGGTTTCCGGACAATAATATCTCCGGTACTTCGATGTCCGCGAAGACACGAGGCCTGGTGTAGTGGGGATGTTCCAGCAGGCCTGTGGCGTGCGATTCCGACACAAGTGACTCTTCCTTGCCCACTACCCCGGGCACCAATCGGGCAACTGCCTCGGTGACCACCATCGCCGCCAGCTCGCCGCCGGTAAGCACGTAGTCTCCAATCGAGAGTTCCTCATCCACGTACGCTTCGCGGACACGCTCATCGACTCCCTCGTAGCGTCCGCAGACGAGCACCAACCGTGGCAGCCGCGCCAGCCGCGATGCCGCCGCGTGATCGAACAGCGGTCCCTGTGGGCTCATCAGCACCACTCGAGAATCTGCCTTTCGGACCGCCGCAATCACCTCGGCCAGGGGCTCGGGCTTCATCACCATTCCCGGTCCCCCGCCGAAGGCGGAATCGTCCACCGTACGATGGCGATCATGGGCATGGTCCCGGATATCGTGAAATCCCATCTCCACGATTCCATTTCCCAGCGCCCGCCCGATCACGCCGTGGTCAAAGACGTTGGCGAACATGTCTGGAAACAGCGTCAAGATGTCGATGCGCAGTGAAGCGCTCACTCAATCCTCCGCCAGCAGTCCCGCCGGCAGGTCAACGATGATTTTGCCCGCCTCAAGGTCAATACCGCGAATCACCCCGTCCACCACCGGAATCAGGATCTCCCCCAACGGTCCCGTCACCTCGTACACATCGTTTGCGGGGGTTTGCACGATTCCGGTCACCGTGCCCAGCTGCTCCCCCGCTTCAGTCTGCACTTTCAGCCCCTCGATCTGGAACTGAAAATAGCGTCCATCCAGATGCGACATTGCCTCCGCCCGGTCAACGTAGAGCACGGTCCCGTTCAGCAATCGCGCCTCCTCCCGAGAAGTGCAGCCGGAGATCAGGAGGCGAGGCTTACCCGTGGAGGCGAACTCTAGAATCCGCCGCTCGTCGAGTTCGTCACCGGCGAATACCCGCTGACCGGGCTCCAGGAGGCTGAGTACATCGGTTGCCAGTTCCAAATGCACCCACCCGTGGAGGCCAAACGCGCCGCGAATCGTCGCGATCGCCCCAAAACGCGAGTCTGGCGAATCTAATCCGCTTCGACTATTTCGAGGACACATCGTCTTTCCTGCCCGACCGGCGCGGCCCGCATCAGCGTCCGTATCGCGGTGGCCATGCGGCCTTGCCGCCCGATCACGCGGCCCATGTCCCGCGAGTCCACCGAGAGCTCGTACACGGTCACCGGACCGCGGTCGATGCGCTCGACCGCCACGCGTTCGCGATGCACAACAAGATGTCTGCCGATAAATTCAATTAATTCGTCCACGTTCACCCCTCTCGCCGGCCGAGCGGAATCAACGCCGCTGCCCGGGACGGCTGCTACTTGGCCTTCGCCTTGCTGCCGCTCTTAGCTGTAGATTTGGACTTCGCTTTGGCCTTGCTCTTCGCTTTGGCCTTCGATTTCGCCTTGGCCTTGCTCTGCGCCTTGGCCGGGGCATCGCTGCTGGCTTGGCCCGCCGGGCTCGCCGCCTTTGACGCGGCCGTCCCGGACCCGGCCTTCCCCTGCTTCAACCCATCCCGAAATCCCGGTTCCGCGACCTCTAGCAGTTTCCACACCCGATCGCTTGGCTGCGCCCCGTGCTGCACCCACGTCCGGGCCTTTTCCACATCAATCTGAATCCCGCTTGGGTCCGACAGGGGATCGTAGTGACCCAAATCGTCGACGTACCGTCCGTCCCGGCCGGCGCGAGAAGGAATAACTACGATCCGATAGGAGGGTCTTTTCTTCCGGCCCCTACGGGCGAGGCGAATTCTCAGCAAGCGTGGTACTCCGGGAACTGTGGTTCTGGCGCGTCGGGCGCCCCCCGCTCTGGTGTCTGGTAAATGGCGGGAGTGGCGACGACAGGGGAGTATATCAGCGAAGCCCGTTTCTATCGCGCTGACGTGGGACGCTGGACGAGGCCTGGCGCACCACCTGGCCGCGCATGAGATCAATTTCCCCCCCCCGGCGCCGACCGGGCGCCGGTAATATGATGCGGAACGGTGCTCACTTGGAGTCAATCGCCCTGACTAGCAACCCGGACCCGGAGGAAGCCGCTGGCGAGACGGTCGGCGATCCCGACGACGCTCGCTTTCCTGAGGACGACTCCTTGGATCGCGTTCTGCGTCAGAAGCGGCACGTCGCTCCCGGCCCGACTGCCCCCAGCGCGCTCCCCGACCAGCCCGAATCTTGTTCCGATCCGGCTTCGGTGAAATCTGACCGCATCGAGTCCGCGGACCCGCTTACCGAGTTGATGTCGCCCGCCCGCGTGCCGACGACCGATCTTTTGCCCCGGAGCGGACCACCAACATCCGGCCCCACCATCGCTCCAGAGATATGGCCGGACTCTTTATCCCGAAATCGGCCGCAGCCTACCCTTTCCGGCTGGGACAGTTTTCGCCTCTCACCGGCCTACCGTCTTGCCGGGGCGGCCATCTGGGTTGTGGCGATTTTCGTCCTGTGGAGGGTGGGGTTCGCCTTCCTTGATGGCGAATTCATGACGCGAGTGCTCGCCCTCGACGCTCCTTTTCTCCCCGTGCCGGCGCCTGATTCGATCGTCGTCGCTGAGGTGAGCCTGAAGTCAGCGGCGTTTGTCGGAGCTCCGCTGGTGCTCGCGGTGTTGTGGTTTGCCGGCGCATATCAAATCGATCGGACGGCCCGGAGGACTTTCAGGTTCGACGAATCCTTGGATTCCCAATATCCGGCTGGTTACGTGATCACCGCGATACTTTCCGTTTTCCCGCTTCTGGTGTTCGGGGTTATTGGCGCGGCCTGGGGAGGGGTGGCTCTGGTGACGTGGGCCATCGGCCACGAAGGGTGGGGGTCCGTACTAGCCCTGCTGGCCCTGCTGGCGGTCTTCAGCATTAGCCTGTGGATACTGGATAAGGGCTTCGAACGGCGCGAACATTCCGGGCGACCTCGACCCCGGTAGTATTCTCAGCAGGACGTGGGAGACTCCACAGACGAAGCGCGCGTCGGGGGCGGTCACGACATGACATAGTTCAGGCGGGCCCGGATTCGACCGAGAATACGCCTGTAGACTCCCCGCGTTTTCCGATTGCAGTGACCGGATAAGAGCGACCACCAAATCGGCGGCTAACCCGAGTACCCAGCATGACGGACGAAACCCAAGCACAACCAGCCCCCTAGGATGAGGAAGCAGAATCCTCACCCGAGGAACAGCAAGCGCAACTCTCCCCACAGGATGAGCAGGAAATCGAGTCGTTCCTGTCTGAGTTCGCCAAGTTCTCCGAACCGGACGACCCGACCGAGGGGCAGGATTACCTTGATATCGGCGTGCCGACCGCGGAGGAAAACGTGCAGGCGGCTCAATCTGACGCCGAGTCCGCCGCCGGGGCCGAATCTGGCGCGGCAGAAACTGAGACCGCGGAACCCGAGGAGCCGGAATCACTCGGAGCTACGATGACTCAGGATCAGCTGGACGCTCTGTTCGCCGGCGATGTTGTCGCCGCGTTCGCGAAGCCAGACGAAGATGAGACCAAAGATTCTTCTGAAAGAGGCGGGGCAAGACCCGGAGAGTGCCGGCGACGCTGGAGAGCCGGAGGAGGAGGTGCTGGAGGCGGCTGAGCCCGCGTTGACGGCAGCTGAAGATCAGCCAGCCGAGGAGGATTCCAGTTCCATAGGCGATCCCGAAGAGGAAGTGACCCCGATTTCCGCGGAGGAAACTCCCGTCACCGACGCTCTCGAAGATATCGAATCCTATAGCACGGAAATAGAGACTCCGCCCGAAGAGGTCGTTACCGAACCGGAGATGGACATCCTGAAAGAGCTATCAGCAGAGGCCGACGATGACAAGATCGAACCGCTGGAACTGACGGACGACGACCTGGCTTCGCTTCTCGATGACGGCGCCGGCGGCGCCGAGCCGGAGGTGGCCGCCGCCACCACCGCCGAGGCTTGCCGGCGGATTTGCAGACATTCGGCCGTGCCCATAATCATGCTCACGGCCCGCGGCAGTCCACAGGATCAAGTGGAATGGCTTGACGCCGGCGCGGACGACTATCTCCCCAAGCCGTTCAGTACCAGGGAACTCATGGCCTGAATTCGGGCCGTTCTCCGGCGCTCCCAGACCATCGCCGACTCCGCGGAGCCGGACGAGCTGTTTTGTGGCGACATCAAGCTGGTCCCGGCCAGCCGCGAAGTCACGGTGCGAGATAGCAGCATCGATTTGAACCCTAGAGAGTATCAATTGCTAGACCGGCTCCTGCGCCGGCCAGACCGAGCCATTTCATACCGAAATCTGCTCGCTTCAGCCTGGGGCCCCGAGTATCGGGATGACATCGCGGCCCTGCGCGTGAACATAGCGCGCCTGCGAGGAAAAATTGAACGAGACCCCTCGCGTCCTCATTACCTTCAGACCAGGCGCGGCGTCGGCTATCTTTTTAGTTCCGCTGCTCAGCCCGAGTCCGAGGATTTGCCTCCTAAAATCCCGGCGACGTAAGCACAGACACAGTTGCAACTCGCCGGCTTCCCGTAGCATTTGCCATGTTTTCGCGGAGATTCGTCTCCTTCACTATTCAGCACCGTTACCGTCGGTAGCCGAGGGCCATCTTCGGACCGCAAACCGGCTTTTGAATGGAGGAGCGTCCGTTATGGACCTGTAAGTAGTAGTTTTTCAAGTCGCCGACGAACATTACGCCATCGACATCAGCAGCGTCCGAGAGATTTTGCGCCTGCCCGAGATAACCAAAGTCCCGCACTCGCCGGAGTTCGTGGAAGGCGTTATCAACCCCCGGGGTACCGCCATCCCCGTGATCGATCTGCACAAGCGATTTGAGATTGAACAACGAGATTCCACCAACGACACCCGCGTCATGGTGCTCAACGTCTCCGATTCGCTGGTGGGTGCCATTGTCGACAGCGTAAGTGAAGTATTGACTTTTACCGAAGAGCAGATCGAGCCCGTCGATCGGCTTTCGGTGACGATTTCTGCCGAGTACATCACCGGCGTCGCCAAGATGGAAGACCGACTCGTGATCCTGCTCGACTATGAAAAGGGTCTTGGCGCACAGGAACGCGTCGAGGTGGATTCAATGCTCGCCGGCGTCGCCGGCTAGACTCCCGCCCCTTAAATTTCCAGCCGGGGATTCGCCCTCACGAGTCCCCGGCTTTACCCTGTAACCTCCCACCCGCGGACGCCATCCTCCTGTCCGCTTCCCCTTCGCAGGCATACTTTGTAATGTATTGCCAACCGACGCCCCAGCAGGGTCCGGCAGGAGGACCGGTTGAAATACGAGAGAATGATGCCGCTCGAAATCGAGACGGTTTTGGAGAAACAGCCAATCGCGATCATCCCTTGGGGTGCGCTCGAATGGCACGGCCACCATCTGGCCATCGGACTGGACTCCATTAAGGCAGGCGCCATCGCCGATGCCGTCGCTGAACGGATGGGCGCGGTATCGCTTCCGCCCGTGTACGCCGGTTACCAGACCATGAAACCTTATCGAGGCTTTCGCCACTGCCTGGAAATGTCCGCCGACACCGTCGGGGGACTCGTTCGCGACTACGTCGGCCAGCTAGCGAACGAGGGCTTTCGCCTGATCGTCATCATCACCGGCCATTATGGCGACCGCCACGTTGAGGTCCTGAAATTCCACGCCGACCAGATCGCGGAGGAAGTGGGTGTCAGAACGTGGGTGCTCGCCGAATATGAGATGGTTGAAGATCAGGGTTACACGGGTGACCACGCTGGCCGCTGGGAGACGAGTCTCCTCTGGCATGTGGCTCCGGAACTGGTGAACATTGAACGTTATCGATCCGAGCTCACCGGCGAGGAACAGGGAGTCATGGGCGAGAACCCGGCCACGTCGTCGTCCCCGGAGGATGGACGGCGGGTTTTCGATCTAATCGTCGAACGCGTCTCCGACCGGGCCCTGAGCATGTTGGAGGAGCCCGAACAGCCTCAATACCAGCCCTGGCGCCCCACCCTCGCTCCCCGGTAGCTTCCGTCCCACCCTACGCCTCTATCTGCTCTCCAAGGACGATCTGGCCGGTTTCTTCATCCTCGATGAGTTCAAAATTAATCTTCTCGTCGGGGGTCATGTGCAAAATGAGCGTCGTTCCCACCCGCTCGCAGCCCATCGCGCGTTCCGTGGCGATATCTAGCCGCTTGCAGGCGTCAGAAAATAGGGCGCTCAACGATACCGATCTCCGCGGTGGCAACTTGTACGATCCTTTCAGGCTCGATATTGGCTCACTAGCATACCCAAGTACCTCCCGGCTGACGCGCTCCGCTCCCCGCTTATCCACCTCCGACCCACAAACCGTTGACCACCCCGAGCCAATGTAACTAGACTTTGCAGGTTCGCGCGTGTTTCTTGGCGGTCGTCCCGCTCCAGCCCGCGCCGGCAACCACGTCCCCGGACGATCCGGCATCCACGGATTGGCCCCCTCTCAAATCAAAGAGCACCATGCCCGACCGACCATCTCTGACCGCACAGGCACGTACCGTATTCGGCAATCGTCTGGGGCAACTTCGCCGCAGCGGCGTAATCCCCGCCAATCTTGTCGTCCCCGGCTCGGATTCCGTGCCGCTCCAACTGGACGAACACGAAATGGCCACCCATCTGCGCAAACTCGGTCGGGGTGGCCTGGTTGAATTGAAAATGTCCGGCGACACCGAAGTGTCCCTTCTTCAGGATGTGGACATCCACCCGGTCTCTTCGCGACTGCAGCACGTAATTTTCCGGCACGTGGACATGACCCAGCCCATCGAGGTCCCGGTCGGCATCCAGTTCGCTGGAGACGCGCCGGCCGACACCATCAGCGGAGTCTACGTAGTCCACGAATTGGATGAGGTGCGGGTGCGGTGCTTGCCCGACAACATTCCCCAGGAAATCGTGGCCGATGTCAGCGAGCTCGAATCGGCCGGCGATTCGTATCGGGTTGCGGACCTGGAACCAATTGATGGAGTCGAATTCCTTGACGAGGCGGCAACGCCGATAGCCGTAGTCCATCTCGAGCGCCTCGAGGAAGAGGTAGATGAGCTCGAAGAAGGTCTGCTCGACGTGGACGCCGAGGTTGAGGAGGGCGGCGAGGCCGCGGACGAGACCCCGGATGAGGGTTCCGGACAGTAGTAACCGGCGCCGCCGACGGTGGCTCTTGCCGCCGCTCAGGCGGCCCGAACTGGACCCGCGAACGGCCCTGAAGCGTCAAATCGCTTAGCCCGGCCGGTCGCCCGACCGTAATGGCCGGGTGACCAAACCTCGTCTACTCCGTCGAGCGGCCCCGCCAGCGACTAATCTTGAAGACGAAGTAGCCTACGCTCGCGATTGCGGCCGCCGGCACGCCGAACGTGACTACCCAGATCAGCACGTCCACCGCTCCCTGGGCGAAGCCACCCAGAGCGTCAAGGCTGTCACCCAGGGTTCCCCTGGGATTCCAGACCGTCCGCCCGGATACATCTTCGGCAAGCGCCGACAGGAAAGCCTGATCGGTGTTGTCGTAAGTTCGGTTGTCTGCGCCGGCGGCGGCAATTTCGGCCTCGACCGTCAGGACGACGTCTTCGGCGTGCCCGGTGCCGCCATTCTGGTAGTTCAGGATTAGATTCGCGTCATCTCCTCTGGCGACCGCCGAAGGGATTTCCACGTTCACCGACAGGTCAGCGAAAAACGTGATCGTGGTAGAGCTGGAATTGTTATCCAGGTCGGTTTCGGTGGTGCCGGTCGAGATGCGAACCGCCGGCTCTAGAGATGTCTCGGACGATTCGGCCCGCAGATTCAGGGTGAGGCCGCCTCGAACGCCGGGGCAGGTCAGACAGGGCCCAGGTCACGGTACGGGCCGCCGGATCATATTTACCGTCGAAGTCGGCCCAGTCGAATCCCATCCGTTCCGGCACCGTGAGCACCAGCACCACGTCACGCGCCTCGATACTGCCATCGTTGCGGTAGCTGACTACATACGTTTGTGAAGAATTCGCAAACGGGACTCCGGCGGCCGCAATCTCAGTTGATAAGTCCGGCGGCGCGTGCAGCACCACCGTCACCGTCAAAAAATCGATCTGATTATCCAGCAGGTTTATCCGGCCCTACAAGAGCTCAATTTCACCCCTGACGGAGCGCAGCCGGTCCTGTACCGCGAGCACGTCTTCCACGTCTTCGACCGCGGTGAGAATCAGCAGGTACTGGGCCTCCGTGGCCGCCAGGTTCCGGAGCTGCGAACTGATATCCGTGTATTCCTCGGTCACGTCGCGGCTGTTGATCGTGCCCCGCAAAACCTCGGCCGCCAACGACTTCGCTTCCGCGATCACCAGGTCAAACGAGGCGCTCGGAATCCGCAGGGTCAGGGTCGTGGGCAGACCGGATTTCGGGTCCCGGATATCGGAATTTGAGATTTATCCACCGGCGGCTCCGGCCACGATTTGTTGGATCCGCTCGATAGCCAGATTGAGATCGGCCACTATCAGGCTGAGGCTGGCGTTGCGGATGATTTTTCGATCCGTGGGGCGACTTCGGCGATCAGCTCCGGCTCGGCCGCCAGCGCCGCCGGCGCTGCCGCGGCCTTCTCGGCCATCGCTCCCCGGACTGCCATTGCTCCGGCCGCATCACTGGAAATTGCCATGGAAGGTTCCGGTGCGGCCATTGACGCTTCGGTCGCCGACTCCATTTCCACTTCAGCGAAGCGAGCGCCTTCATCTGGGCCGCCAAAGGTTGGCGGCGGCATTGCCTCATCGCGGCTCGAGGACGAGAACGCCGCCATTGCTCCCGCGGCTAGTAGCCGCACAAGCACGATCGCGCCGGCAAAAATTGATATTCGTTTCCTGCTCACTCGTAATCTCCTAGCGAGGTGGTCGGCTTCTCAAAAATTGCCGTCTTCCATGATGACGTCGGCCGACGCTGGGAAGTACTCGTTCCTCTGCCGCCTCACCCCGTCATTCGGGAAAGAGTTCGCTCGCCAGGTCGCGCTCGGCTTCATCGTCCACCGGGAATAGCGCCTCTTCCGACTCACGCCTTTTTACTTTTTCCGGCTCGAAGTAACTTGTCCATTCTTGGGCCGAACGCGAGCTCACGCCGCCGTGGGCGGTGTCGCGCTGGCGGACGCGGCACATGACCGTCGTGTTCACTCCCGATCCCGAGATGATGGCCTGTCCCCGCGATAGCGACGGCAGTTCCGCCAGCAAATCCCGACCCATGCTCTCCACCGCGGAGGCCACCGCCTGCTGATCCACCGGATTCACGATCCGCATGATGCACTGCGTCATGCACTGCGACAGCACGTCCTGGTCCAGCTTCCCGGGCCGCTGGGTCACCAACCCGACACCCATGCCGAACTTGCGGCCTTCCGAGAGAATTTCGCTCAATATCTGGCTGGTCGTGATGGTCGCCCCGGCGGGCGCGAAGCGATGCGCTTCTTCCACCAAGACGAAGACGGGAAACGGCAGATGCAGCTCATCCTCCGGTGTGTTCTGCCCCCGCTGGGTCGCCTGTCGCCCCTCATAGGCACGGCGAAGGAGCGTGGCCACGACCGTTTGCTGGCTGCGGCGACTCATCTCCCCCACCTGCACGATGGTCACCTGACCGGGCCGCAGCATCTCGCGCATGCTCGTGTGCTCGTAGTCGTCAAAGACGCTCTGCTGCCCCAGCGAATTTTCAATCCGAAAGGCCA
>CAUYYU010000001.1:0-50549 GCA_963577415.1 Chloroflexota bacterium | reverse complement strand
ACGAGCCGCAGCTGGAGGGCGAGCCATCGGCGGAGACGCTAGCGAGGGAATTCAATGGCTGGGGAATGCCGCCGGAGGACACGCGCAATTTTTGGATGACGGCGGCGATTCACAATCCCAACGCTCCCCGGCTGCCGCCGGCGATCGCGCCGTTCAATCCGCTGGGTCCGGACGGTCCGAGCCGGGAAGGAGTGGAGGATTCGCCATGGGCGCGGCTGGCGTACCGGGCGAAGGCGATGATGGTGGAGGTGGGGCGGGAGCGCAACCGGATGCCGCACGCCTGGTCGGAACACGTATACGGCGATCCGGCCGGGGGCGGGGGGCGGATGGAGCCGTGGGATGAGCCGCTCGATTCGCATGGCTATCGCTGGCAGATGAATGTGGCGGACACCTGGCGGGAAGTCAATCTGGCGATAGAAGCCCGGTACGGAATCGACCCGATGGACGTCTGGGTGACGGAATACAACACGGCCGCCCGCGGCCTGGATTCGACTTACGCGCCGGAGAACAGCTATGCGCAGGGCTGGATGCTGAATGCGGTGGCGCGGATGGTGGCGTCGCTGCCAACATTGCGGGGAGCGTGCTGGTTCGTGGGCGACGCGGAAGCCCACAACAACTCCTGGACGACGTTCGCCCTGCACGAGCGTACCGGCCGGCTGGCGGCGGCGGAGGACGATTTTTACGGACTGTTGGCGGCGGGGCTGTGAGCGACCGGCCGGTTCCGCGACCGCAGCAGGACGTTAAGAGTGTGCGGCCGGCCGGCGAACGGCGACCGCCGCCGATCCAGCCATGCCCGGCCTGTGGATTCACGATGCCGGATCTGCGCGGGGGCACGCTGAGCGTGTGCCGGAACTGCGGCTATAAGGACGACTGCTGCTAGGGCTAAGCCCTTATTCTTCCTGAGCCAGATACGTGGCGGTTCGGTGCGAGTTTTGCGCCTATCCCGGCGACTCTGGCTCAGAAGGCCATGACCGCCCCGGAACGGAGAGAGGCACCAGCCGAACGCCCGTAAAGGGTATCGCAGACCGATGCCTCAGTAGGCGCTGACCACCGGTTAGGGGAATCAGGAGAAGAGGTCAAACGCCACGCATATAGTTAGCACATAACGTGCTGTTGCCTCTAAGGGTAATTTTGACTTTCAGGGGCCATTCATGAGCAAATCGAGGGAGTTGATGCTGAGCCGTGAACAATTCGGGTGAGAATTTGAAGGATAATGTCGCTGCATTCAAGCACGCCGGGAGTCGGCCGGCACCGGGGACGTGGCGATGCGGATAGCGGCGTGCCTGTGGGGACTGCCGGGAGACCCGGTGGCGGCAGCAGGCCGCATGCTGGAACTGGGCTATGACACGGTGGACGTTGATCCGGGTTATGCGGAGCTGGAGGGGGCGGCTCGGATCGATACGAATTTGACGGTTACCTGCCTGGCTGCCGGGCATCTGTTTCCGGAAGGCGTGGCGCTGGAAGCGGCCGATGACGATGCCCGAAGGCAGGCGGTGGCGCGGGTGGAAGCGAGCCTGCGGGAGGCGGCGGGGCTGGGGGCGGAGTTTGTCTACGTGGCGGCTCCCGCCGAAGGACCGGAAAACCGGAAGCGATTCCGCGAATCCATGGGCGGACTGGCGGATGCGGCGACCGGACTGGGGCGGCGGATGTGCATCGAGCCGTTTCCGAACAGCGGCCTGCCTTCGGTGGCGGCGATGCTCGAATTTCTTACAGAAACGGGGCATCCAGGGCTGTACGTGCTGCTGGATGTTGGGCACTGCGTGATCGCAGGGGAAGACCCGGCGGCGGCGGTGGAGGCGTGCGGCAAACGGCTGGGTTACGTGCACTTCGACGACAACGACGGAAAAGGTGATCTGCACCTGGCGTTGACCGACGGAGTGCTTACCGCGGAGACGATTCGCGAGACCCTGGCGGCGGTGGCGGCCTCGCCATATGAGGGGCCGGTAGCGGTGGAAGGCCATGTGAACCTGCCCGATCCGGCGGCGGCGATGGCGCAGTCCTTGCGAATTCTTCGGGATTGCGAGCCGGACTAGGCCCTACCCTACCCCACCCGGTAACGAGATACGGCTTCTTCGTCTATCTCCATGCCAAGGCCGGGCCCTTCGGGAACGGTGACGAATCCCTCGACGTCGATGACGGGCCAGTTGGTGACGATCTCGGTGCGCAGGGGATTGGGGTTCTGGTCCATCTCGAAGAACATGGCGTCGGGCAGGGAGGCCAGCAGGTGCAGGTTGGCGAAACCGGAGATGGCGCTGGCGAAATTGTGCGGAGCCACGGGCAGGTTGCAGGCGGAAGCATAGGCGGCGATGCGGCGGCACTCGGTGACACCGCCCGCCCAGACAGTGTCGGCCTGGACGATGTCGACGGCGCCGCCGTCGATGAGAACCTTGAATCCCCAGCGGCTCGTTTCGGTTTCGTAGCCGGCCACGGGCATGGAGACACGGTCGCGGACGAAGGCCGCGCCGGCCAGGTCGTCGGTGCGCACGGGCTCCTCATACCAGAAGATGCCAAGGTCTTCCACGGCGGCGGCGAATCTCACGGCCTCGCGGGGCCTGTACATATTGTTGGCGTCGATCATCAGGTCGGCGTCGGGCCCGATGGCATCGCGGACGGCCCCAACGCGGGAGACATCTTCGGCGAAGGCGGCGCCGGCGATCTTCATTTTTCCGGCGCGATAACCGAGTTCGCGATAACCGGCGAACTCGGCCCGAAGCTCTTCCACATCTTTGTTTTCCATGTAAAAGCCGCCGCTGGCGTAGGCGGGGACCCGGCGGGCGTTGCCCCCGAGCAACAGGTAGAGGGGAAGCCCGGAAGCCTTGCCGAGGGCGTCCCAGAGGGCGATGTCCACGCCGGAGATGGCGGCGATGATGAGTCCGCGGCGGCCGAGCTGGACAGTGCCCCGGTACATCTTCTCCCAGAGGCGCTCGATCAGGCGGTGATCCTCATCGATGAGGAGGGGAGCGAGCTGGGTTTCGACGATCGTCTTGACGGTGTGCTCCGCGCCGCCGAAGCAGCCAGCCTCGCCGATCCCTTCGACGCCATCGCTGGTGCGAACGCGGACAATCACGGTGGTACGGGCGGCGATGTCCACCTGGGCGTCGGCCATGGGACGATCCAGATCGAATCGCAGAATTTCCGCGCTGACTGATTCGATTTTCATGGACTGACTCCCGGCGCTCGCGGGGATGAGCGGTGACGGCCCGCGCGCCGGGTTAGCTTAGCGCTCGCCGAGGGGGTCTGCACGCACGGGGCTAGGTTACGCGGGTCCGGACTTCCAACTGCCGAGGAGCGGCGGCGAGTTCGGCGGCAACGAGGCCGGCCAGGAGTTGCTCGGCCGCCATGGAGACCTTCTGAGTCCAGATGCTGTCGGTGGCCTCGACGATCAGGGCGTCGGCGCGGATGGCCACAGCGCGACAGGCCACCCGGGCGCGGGGGCCCAGGACGCTTTCCAGGACCCTGGGAAAGGCATTCAGAACGTCCGCCCGGGCCAGGCCGTCTCGCATGTACGGATCGGTGACGAGATCGGCGACAAGCCGATCCAGGGTCCATTCCTTATTTCCGCCGGCCTCGGCTTCGAGGTCACGGAGCGAGTCAAGATTCCCAGTTGGCATTTCCCGCGTTTACTCGTAATACGGCCGCGCGCCCCCTGAAGTTTACGGGCACCTGGGCGTCGTCGGCGGCGGTGATGAATACCTGGGCGGTATTGGGGATGCGGGCGATGACGGCCTCGCGGTGTCCCGGGTCAAGTTCGGAGAAGATATCGTCGAGCAGTAGAACGGGACTTTCGCCGGCGGCGCGGGACAGCCATTCCAGCTCGGCCAGGCGCAGGCTCAGGACGACCAGACGCTGCTGGCCGCGGGAGGCGAAGGCGGCGGCGGACTGCCCGTCTATGGTGATTTCGAGATCGTCGCGATGGGGGCCGAACAATGTTTGTCCGCGCTCGATCTCCCGCGCCCTGAATTCGGCGAGAGAGGAAAGCGACTCGCCGCCGGCGGTTGAATATTCCACGGAGAGCGACTCGTCGTCCCCGGCCAGCTCGCGGTAGGCGAGGGATGCTTCGCGGTTGAGCGATTCGACAAATTGCCGGCGGGCGAGGACCAGGCGTTCGCCGAACTCGATCAACTTGCCGTCCCAGAAATCGAGGGGTTCGGCGGCTCCGCGGCGCTCCCGCAGATCACGCAGAAGGGCATTTCGCTGGGAAACTACCCGGCTGTAGTCGACCAGATCGCGGACGTAATTCGGGTCGACCTGCGAAATGGACACATCGAGGAAGCGGCGGCGTTCGGCGGGCGAGCCGGCGAGGAGGTCGATGTCGTCCGGGGAAAAGTGTACGGCGTTCAGGTGGCCGAGCAGGCTGGAGACGCGGCGGGGCTTGCCGTCGACGACGACGCGGCGGGAGGCGCGCCGGCCGGGCTCGCCATCGGCGTCGGGCGCGAACGCGAAGACGAGTTCGAGCCGGGTCTGGCGATCGCGAGCGGCGATTTCGGCGCGGATGCGGGCGAACGGTCGGGGCCGACCGCCGGCGGTGAGGATCAGCTCGGACAGGAGCCGGTGGGACCGGCCGCGGCCGGAGGCCAGGGCCAGGAGGGCCTCGAGAAGATTGGATTTGCCCTGGGCGTTGCGGCCGAGGACGGCGATGGGGCCGTCGGGAAAATCAAGGAACAATCCGGCGAAATTGCGAAAGTCGAGCAGCTCCAGGCTTTTGCAATACATGGACCGGGCGCCTCAGAGACGGCCGCGCCGCACGAAGATGTAGATGCCGAATCCCACTCCCAGGATGACGGCGAGAGCGGCGGCCAGGACGTATAGCGCGGCGAGCAGCCAGGCCATGTAGCCCCAGAAAATCACGGTGAGGGCGACGTATGCGAGGAAGAGGACGGCCAACGCCAAGAGGGCGAGTTGTACCTTGAAGATCACGCTGGCCAAGGAATCGGAGCCTCTTTCTTGGTATTGTCTGAAGGAAGCCGCCACTTAGCAGGAGTCGCCATGGCCGGGATCCGAATAGTTACCGACAGCACCGCCGATCTGCCCGAGGAAATAATCCAAGAACTCGGTATCACGGTGGTGCCCTTGATCGTGCGGTTTGGCGCTGAAGCGCTGCGTGAAGGGGGGAACATAACGAACGCGGAATTTTATCACCGGCTCACGGTGGACCCGAACCATCCTTCGACGTCGCAGCCGAGCCCCGGCGAGTTCGTCGAGGCGTACCAGGGGATTGCGGCGGACGCGGATGAGATTATCTCGATCCACCTCTCGTCGGATCTGTCGGGCACGGTCGAGTCGGCGACGCTGGCGGTGGGCGGTGACGAGGTGGAGACGCCAGTGCATGTGGTGGACAGCCGGCTGATCAGCATGGGGTTGGGTTCCCTGGTGGTGATGGCGGCGGAGCGGGCGCGGGACGGGGTAGGGGTGGAGGCGATTCTGAGCGAGGTGAACGACTGGATTCCGCGGGGGCGGATATGTTTTCTGCTCGACACGCTCGAATACCTGAAACGAGGGGGCAGGATTGGGGCGGCGCAGGCGTTTCTAGGGTCGTTGCTGAAGGTGAAGCCGATCCTGCACGTCATGAACGGCGTCATTGAGCCGCTGGACCGGGCGCGGTCGGTGCGTAAGGCGACGGATCGGATCGTCCGCTACCTCCACGACGAAGCGGGTGATGGACGGCTGGCGTACGCCGGGATGCTGTACTCCACGGACAAGGACCTGGCGATGGCGATCAAGGATCGGATCGATGCCGAGTTCGAAGTCGGGCGCTGGTACGTGACGGAAATCGGGGCGGTGATCGGGGCGCACACGGGTCCGGGAGCGATAGGCGTGGCGTTTCCGGCGCCGGGCGGCTAGGAGAGAGAGCCGGCGGCGTCATCCTTTCGAGGATCGACATCGAGGGCGCGCGCAAAGGCATCCAGAACGGTCTGGATGCTGGCGGAGGGGTTGAGCTGGATGCGTTTCAGGTGGAAGAGCTCGTCGGGGAAGTGGAGGCGGCCGATATTGGTGGATACGGCGGCCAGATAGCCGGTGGAGCGGACCAGGTCTTCGCTGGCGGCGTCCAGGGCGCCGTAAGGGTAGGCGAAGTGATCGCGTCCGCCGAGCGCGGTGAGAACGTCCCTGGATTCAGCGACCTCGGCCTGTGCGGCGCCGAGGTCGCTGGCGATCAGGCGGGGAAGATCGGCGTGGTTGACGGTGTGTGACTGGACGCTCATGCCGGCGGCGGCGAGAGCTTCAAATCCAGCGAAGTCGAGATGCCCGGGCTCCTTTTCGTCGAATCCGGGCATGACAAAGAAGGTCGCCGGTACGCGGTATCTCGTTAGGACCGGTAGGGAGACTCGCAGCTGCGACTCCCAACCATCGTCAAACGTCAGGACCAATGGTCTCGTCGGAAGCGCGGCCTGGCCGTTCAGGGCGCGGACCAGCCGGGCGAGGGGGACGGGCTCGTAGCCGGCGTCGAGCAGTCCGTTGATCTGCCGCTCGAACAGCGCCTCGTTGAGCACCTGGTGGTAGTAGACGATTGGCACGTCGAGGCCGGTGGACGGATCGGCGACCGGATCGGATTCGGGCAGATACTGCAGGTCCCAGCGCAGCTCGGCGGGCAGCTCCATGAACTCACGCCCGAGATCGGCGACGACAACGGAGGGCCTGCCGTCTTTGGCTACGGTGCGTTCGAGCCGGGCGCGGGTGAACCACTGGACGACGCGCCGGCGCCCGGTGATGGCGCCGGATATGGCCGGGCCGAAGCGTTCCAGTCCGCCGCGCTCACGCCAGAAATCGTGTAGCTCAGGGCTGAGGGTGTGCCCGGTGGCGGCGAAATAGGTCGGCTCGCCGGATCGGGGCAGGTAGTCGGGGGCAATGAACGCCGGTTGGGCGCGCTGGCCGGTGGCGTCGGCCAGCAGGACGCCGAGCTCGGCGATGACGACGGAGGCGAACGGAGCGGCCGAGCTTCGGCCGACGAGGTCGAGTCGCCCGCGACTGAAATACTGGATGAGATCGTCGCCGTGGTAGGCCGGGGGAGCGATGGGGGGTCCCAGGGAGTCCTCGCCGCCAAGCCGCTGGTAGGCAACCAGCAATTCGAAGGCGACGGCCGGAAGGTGAGCGCCGTCTTCACCGGAGTCGGTCTGACCCGGCGAACGGGTAGCGGGGACAAAAATCAGCGTGAGCGCGATGGCGCGATGGCGCGAAGCATCCGGGTCAGGTAGGCCAAAAAAACGAAGCTACTGAACGATGTCACCTTCCACCGGATCGACGATGACGCCCTGTTCGCGGACCCAGTCGAGACCGGCATCGATGTCGTCCTGCTCGCCGTCAAGCTGAAGCACGACCCAGCCGCTGTGATCCTGCACGTCGGCGCGGCGGATATTGCCGACCAGGTTGAAGCGCTTGGACACAGTGTCGATGACCGGCAGGCTGACTTTTTCGACGCTGTATGAAAATTTGACGCGGACGCGTGCCATGGCGGCCTCCTATCGATTCAATTTTAGCTGATCCGGCGGGGAGGACCGGCTGAGTAAGACCAGAGCGCCGAAGACGGCCAGCAGCCCGAGATTGCGGACCGACATGATGGTGACGGAGGTCGCGTAGAGATCGCCGAGCAGCGGCTGATAGGCGGGCAGCGGCAGGGATATCAGGAGGGCCCCGAGTCCGAAAAGCGCACCGGCGAGGCGGCGGCGACGGCGGCCGTCAGGCCAGCCGCGGCCGGCGGCGAGCCAGGCGCTAACCGGCAGGAGCCAGAGGGTGTAATGCGGCCACGTCACGCCGGAAATCAAGAGCAGGGCGGCAGTGGCCAGGCCGAAGCTCAGGGCGAGCGGCGGACGGCGGCGAAGCGAGGTGGCGGTCACCACCAGCACGGCGGCGGAGGCGAAATATCCCAGGGAACTGGCCAGCGGGATCGACGGCAAAGTCCCCCAGTAAGACAACGCCTGCGAGGGGCCGAGGGCGTAGCGGTTCACCAGACCGGGCAGGGAAAGATTGTTCCAGAGGCCGGTCCCCGCCAGCAGATCTGGCAGACGTTCGGTGAGGTAGGAACCCCAGATGGATGTGCCGGCGAACGCCAGCGAGATTGCCACGGCAACAAGACCGGCGACGGCCATGCCGCCCACGGCTCGCCAGTCGCGCCGCCACACGAAATACAGGACGAGGAGAGCGGGGGCTAGTTTGAAGGCGGCGGCCAGGCCCACGGCGGCGCCGGCGGGCCACCCCAGCCGGCGTCTCTGGGCCAGCACGGCGACGCTCAGGAGCAGGGCGATGAGGATATCCACCTGTCCGAGACGAAGGGCGGCCAGCAGAGGCTCGAACGCCACCGCCAGCACCAGCATGAAAGCGAGCCAGAGCAAGGAGCGCGCCGGTCGGGCGAGGCGGTATAGCAAGACGCCGGTGATCAGCAGGAGGAACTGGTTGGTGAAGAGAAAGGCCACTCGGGCGGAGTCGAAGGAAAGTCCGGTGAAGAGGGCGAAAAAGGGCATGGCGGTGGGCGGATTGGTCACGACGGTCCAGGTTTCGCCGCCGACGTAGGGGATGCCCTCCCGCCCGGCCACGGCGAGAGCGACGGCGTTGTCGTAGGGGTTCAGGCCGTCGACCAGCGCTCGGGCGGCGACGAAATTCACCCGGAAATCGGACGGGGCTCCGATCGCTAGAACATCCAGGACGCCCGTTCTTATGTAAAGTCCGGAGAGTAGCACGACGATCAGCAGCAGGAAGGTGTTAGTGGACGCGGGCGCCGCCGGATTCTGGCTGTCGCTTGCCGGCGGGGAATCGGCCCGATCCCACCACAGGACCAGCAGACGGGCCACGACCAGCACCGCCAACTTGAGCACCAGATAGCCCTGCAAATCGGGGTCGACGATCATGTTGCCCGGCAGCAGATTCGCCGCGAGCATATGGTTCGTACCGCCGTCCAGGTAGGCGAATCCGAGCACCAACCAGGCGTCGGCGAGCAGCAGCAGGGGCAGACCGGAAGCGAGCAGGTACGCGCGGCTCCAGGGTCCGGTTAGACGCTCGACGGCCAGCCAGACGGCACCGATAAGGAGGGTGGAAACGAGGAAGGTCAGACCCCAATCGAGGCCCGGCCAGAAGATCAGGGTGCGGCCGACGATCAGGGTGGCCAAGGCGGCGCCGGTGGCGGGGATGCTGAGCCAGCCCGCGACCGAACCGATCCGACGAAGGGGGGTGCTAATCACCAGCCTCGACCTCCGCAAGAACTGGTTCGACCGCCGACGGCTCGCCGCGAATTAGAAGCCGGATTTGGTCTACGGCCAGCCAGAGGAAGGCGGCGGTCCGGCTGAGGACTATCGCCCAGAGGGCCGCCGGTGAATCGCTCCACCAGATGAAATAGGCCGGGTTCTCGATGACGGCCAGGAGGGAGAAGCCGGTCGCTATCAGGAAACCTTTCGGAGTCGGGTATGCCAGCAGGATCAGCGGAATGAACCAGAAGGTAAACTGCGGGCTCCACCCCTTCAGGTAGATGGCGAAGATAGCCAGCACGACGATGGCGAAGCGCACCATGCCCAGCGAACTCTTGAGAATCGGCACGCGGGTGAAGAGATAGGCGTAGGCGAGCAGGAGAAGGGCGGCGAGTAGCACGGTGGCGGCGGCCGGGAGGGGGACGCCCTGGGCGAACTCGGTGGCGGTCTCCGGCACCGTGCGGACGCGGTGCACCCAGCCGAAGGAGTAGTAGCCGCCAATCAGGGCCCACAGGCTCTCCCAGGGAGGGCGGGCGAGCATGTTCTGGTATGAAGCGAATAAAAAGCGAGGTCCGGCGATGAGCAACGGCAGGGCGATTACGAGCGCGGCGGCGGTGAAGGTGGAGACCTCGCGCCAGGATTCACGCAGACGCCGCGAGCGCAGCAGGACCAGCATCAGGACGGCCGGAAAGACCTTGGCCATGAAGCCGAAGGCGAACATGGCGGCGGCGGTGTGGCGGCGCTGGCGAATCACGAGATAAAGACCACCCATGGCGAAGAAAAGCGGCAGCGCTTCGAACGAGCGGCGTGCGATATGCAGGGGGAAGAAAAGGAGGGTGTAGAAAGTGGCGACCCGGTAGGCGGTATCGCGCCCGTGGATGCGCTCGGCGATGAGATAGGTGAACACGAGAGCGCCGGTCTCGAAGACGAGCAGCATCAGCCCGAGAGTGATATCGAAGCGCTCAAAACCGCCGGCCTCGCCGCCGGCCAGGGTGCGGGCCAGCGCCGCCAGCCAGGGAAACAGCGGTGGATATTCGAGCCAGTAGTCCAGGAACGGCAGCAGGCCGCCGTCGCCGAGTCGGGCGCGTTGCTCGAAGGCGCCGAAATCGGAACCGCGCTCGAAAAGACCCCAGGGGGTGATGAGCAGCAAAAGGGTCAGGCGCAAAGCGAGAAACTGCACGACGGCCATGCCGAGGGAATTGTGGAACAGGTCCCCACCACGAAGATTGTGCAACCAGGATGTGCCGGTTGAGCCGGCGGGGCGGTCAACGCGGGCGGTGATGGCCAAAACCGCCCAGAAGACGGCGGCGGCGACCGGGATCCCCCAGAGCCAGCCGGAGCTGATGGTGTTGGCGACGCGGTGGTTGAAATCGTCGGAGAGGTAGATCGCCAGCAGCAGGGGCCAGAAGAGCAGCAAGGGAAACAGGGGGCGAGCGGCGGCGGCGGCGGAGCTGGTCACCGGCATCCGGGCGAAGAAAGAGATGGAGACCGTGACCGCCACATAGGCGCCCGCCGTGGCGACGGCCCCGAGACCGGCGGTGGTCAGCCAGCCCAGCGGGGCCTCCCAGGGCAGCGAGCGACCGTGCAGCCAGGTGGCGAGCAGCAGACCGGCTCCCACGGCGGCGACCAGCACCACCAGCAAAGGGGCGCGTCTGGCGGGGGACGATCCGCTAGTCATGGTTGCGCCCGGACGGTGTCGGCGGCGAGGATCCTTGGGACCCGGGTCCGTGGAGGTCGGGCAAGCCCGGCCCGGTATTTTGCCTGCTCACATGCACGGGCCCAAGGGTAGCAAGGCGGCCTCCACGACGGCCATCCTCGATGGCCATCCGCGATGGCTTTTTCTGAGTCGTTGCCGCAAGCTGTTGGTCCGCACCGACAAGATAGGCTGGTAAGCGAAACCGCCAGGAGGCAGATCCGTGGCTGACCGACCCAACATACTGTGGTACTGCACCGATCAGCAGAGATACGACACCATCGGCGCGCTGGGCAACACGCACGTGCACACGGCCACGGTGGATGCCTTGGTCGAGCGCGGCGTCGCTTTCACCCACGCCTATTGCCAGAATCCCATCTGCACCCCGAGCCGGGCGAGCTTCCTCACCGGCATGTACCCATCGACCATCCGCGCCAACGGCAACGGCATCGCCTACATGCCCGAGGACTATCCGATGGTCACGAAGCTGCTGGCCGACGCCGGTTACGACTGCGGGCTGGTGGGCAAACTCCACCTGGCCAGCGCCGAGGCGGGAGTCGAACCGCGGGCCGAGGACGGTTATCGCTACTTCGCCTACAGCCACGCGCCGCGTGACGACTGGGAAGAGGGCCACGCCTACGTGGATTGGCTCAAGGAGAGGGGTCAGGATCTGAAGACCATGCTCGCCAGTCCCGACAACGTCCCGGCCGAGTATCACCAGACCACCTGGGCGACGGCCGCCTGCATCGAATTCCTGGATCAAGAACGCAACGGGCCGTGGATGCTGAGCGTGAATCCTTACTATCCGCACCCGCCGTTCAACCCGCCACGGGAATATTTCGAGCGCTTCGATCCAGACACTCTGCCGGGCCCGCTCTGGCGTGACTCCGACCTGGAGCAGCAGAAGAAGCTCGCCGACGCCGGGGTCGATTTTCAGAACTACCCGAGCACGCCGGAGGAGATGGACGCGAAGGTCATCCAGGCCCAGTACTACGCCATGATCGAGCTCATCGACGACCAGTTTGCCCGTCTACTGGACGCCATCGAGGAGCGGGGTCAGCTGGAGAACACGCTTGTTATTTTCACCAGTGACCACGGCGAGTCGCTGGGCGATCACGGCCTGGTGGAGAAGGGCTGCCGGTTCATGGAGGGGATGGTGCGGGTGCCGCTCATCTTCGCGCTGCCGGGCACGGTGGCGCAGGGGCGCCGCAGCGACGCCCTGGTGGAGCTCACCGACATCGCGCCGACGCTGTTGGAGCTGGCCGGGCTACCGGTGCCAGCGCACATGCACGGCATGTCGCTGCTGCCGATCCTGGCCGAGGACGATCCCCCGGAACGCCATCGCGACTTCGTGCGCTCCGAGTACCGGGCCGCCATCGCCGAGCTGGGCGACGACACGTTCGCCAGCATGATCCGCGACGGCCGCTGGAAACTGAACGTCTACCATGGGCACGGCCTGGGCGAGCTTTACGATCTGGTCAACGACCCGGGCGAATTCGTGAACCTCTGGGACGACCATGACCATCGCGAGCGCAAGCTGGACCTGCTGCTGAAGGTGTTCGACGACACGGTTTTCAGCACCGACTGGGGCCCCGAGCGCATCGGCTGGATTTAGCCGGCGGAATCGTCCAGCCGCCGCAGCAGGGCGAAAGCCTCGCGGATGGTCTCCCGGGCATGGCCGAAGGCCAAATTGTTTGGAATCTCATCCTCGGCGAAATAGCGCACTTCGCCGGTCTCATCGCCGGGTCGCGGTTCGCCCAGCGGCTCGGCGAGGTAGGAGACGGTGAGCACGGTGAGCTTTTCCTGGCCGGGATAGTCGTCGAGGGTCATGCCGATGAGGCCCTTCAACTCGACATCCAGGTTGGCCTCCTCGCGAGCCTCGCGGATGGCGCCGGCTTCGGGTAACTCGTCCTCTTCGAGGTATCCGCCGGGTATGTCCCAGTAGCCGTCATAGGGCTCGATGGTGCGCCGCAGCAGCAGCACCCGCCAGTCGCGGATGATGACCGTCTCGGCGCACGGCTTGGAATTTACGTAGAGGTCGCGGCGGCAGTCGGTGCAGCGTAGATGCGTACCGCCGGAATTAAGCGCCTCGGTGGGGCCGCCGCAGAAGCGACAGAACTGGTGGCCGAAGCGGGGGGCGTTACTCGAACTCATCGCGGCGAGCGGGTGCAAGCGGCCCGGGAAGCGAATACCTCCGGGCCGGACAATTTCAGCGCTGGGACCGGTGGGACTTCAGACCGCAGGCGCGGCGGCCGTCAGGAGGGATTCGGTGTACTTTGAGTCCAGCGGCAAATCGGAGTCCAGGATCTCGCGGTACGCGCGTCGGCTGTCGTAGTGAACCTGTCGAATATCCACGTGCCAGAGGCCGGTTCGATCGTGGACGGCCAGGTAGGTGGCGCGGCCCGCGCGGCCTTCGTAAGAGCGCCCGACGGAGCCGGCGTTGGCGATCAGCATGCCGCCGACCATCCGGGCGAAGGAGCGATGCGTATGCGCGCCGATGACGGCGTAGGCGGTCGATCCGGCGGCCAGGTTCAGGGGACGCTGGTCGTTGTCGCCCGCCATGAAGCCTTCCTCGTCGCTGCGCGGAGTGCCGTGGACGATTTGTAGGTCCCCGGCGCCGTTGCCACTCTGCACTATCATCTGCGGCGGAAGATCGCCCAGGTACGCGACCGCCTCCTCACCGAGTTGGTTTCGGGTCCATTCCACCGCCCGGGCCAGCGACGAACCAGCTTCGAGCTTGCCTTCGGCCAAGAGCTTGTCGTAGTCGACGATCCAGCGGTCGGTGTTTCCCTTGACCGTCGGGATCTCGTCGCGTTGCAACATCCTCAGGCAGCGCGGACCCTGCACTCCCATTAGCGCGACATCACCGGCGCAGATGATGTCCTCGGGTTTGATGCCGTTGGAGTCGATGTCGTCCAGGACACTTCGGAGGGCCACCAGGTTCCCGTGGATGTTCGAGATTATGGCCAGTTCCATGCGCCAACGACCTCCCTAGTCCGCGTATGCCGCTATTTACGTGATCGGGGCTGACAGCGTAACAAAAATCGAAAACCATTTTCGGTGGCTCCGAATACACCGGCCACACGGCGGACCCGGGACGGCCCGGCGGGTATTATTCTGCGCATGGCAACCGCCAACCGGCGGGATCCCACCACCCTAATCGCTCTACGCAGGAGGCTCATGTTCGAACTGCCGCCCCTGGTGCCCATGCGCCAGCAATTTGACGAAACCGAGATCGACGACCTGGAAGCGGTGCTCACGGATGGCCTCCGCGCGCGCCTCACCGCCGCCAGTTTCAAGGCGGGCGAAACGGTCGCGATCGGAGTCGGCAGTCGCGGGGTCTCGCCGATCCAGCAGGTGGTAAGGACCGTGGTCAAAGAGATCAAGACGGCCGGGCTGCGGCCGTTCATCGTCCCGGCCATGGGAAGCCACGGCGGCGGAACGGCGGAGGGCCAACGGAAGGTGCTGCTGGATTACGGGATCACGCCGGACGGGGTCGGAGCGGAAATTCGAGCCACGATGGACACGGTGGTGCTGGGCACGACTCCGGACAACGTGGAAGTCCACGGCGACGCCAACGCGTTCGCGGCGGATCATGTGGTGGTCATAGGCCGGATCAAGCCGCATACCGGATTCCGCTCGGACATCGAGAGCGGGCTTTGCAAGATCATGTGCGTCGGTCTGGGCAAACGGGCCGGCGCGGAGCGCATCCACGAGGGCGGGCTCACCCGCACGATTCCCGAGGCTGCCGCGGTGATGCTTGACACCGGCAAGATTTTCTTCGGCGTCGGCCTGGTGGAGAACGCCTTCGACCGACCGGCCTACGCCCGGGTAGCCGGGCCAGATGAGTTCCACGCGACCGACCGAGAACTGCTGGGGGAGGCCAAGCGCCTCATCGCCCGGATCCCCACCGATCAGCTGCATCTGTTGGTTATCGACGAGATGGGCAAGAACATCTCCGGTTCCGGCATGGACACCAACGTGATCGGCAAGTGGCGTCGGGCCGGCGGGGAGAAAATCCCCCTCTACGAATTCATCAGCGTGCTGCGGCTCACAGCGGTCTCCCACGGAAACGCCACCGGCATCGGCGCGGCCAACTTCACCACCCGCAAGCTGGTCGATAGCGTCGACTGGCACGACACCTACGTGAATGCGCAAACGGCGATGGCGCCGGATGTGGTGGCGTGCCCGATGACGTTCGACACCGACCGCGAGTGCCTGGAGATGTCGGCCCACATCGCCCGGCGAAAAGCCCGCGGCGCCGACCTGCGCATGGTGCGTATCAAGAGCACGCTCAAAATCGAAACTTTCCTGGCCTCGGAACCGGTCGCCGCCGAAATGGAGGAGGCCGGAACGGCAACCCGGCACGGGGACGCCCGGGCTCTGGAGTTCACCCCCGACGGCGAGCTGGCCGACCTGGCCGGCTGAACATCACAACGCCGGCGACAGGGGTTAATTAATTGGCCGCGGTAGCAGCCCCGAAAACGCCTTCCTACCGGGGCGTCTTCCTAGCCTCGATCTGGACTTTCACCGGATTTGGCGCGGCGCTGACGGTAATGGGGCCGCTCTTGCAGCCGATCAGGGAGACGTTCGAGCGGGGACAGGCGGAGATGGGCCTGGTGTTCCTGGTGGCGTCGGCGGCCTACATCATCGCGGTGATGGCGGGCACGACGGCGTCAGATCACTACGGCCGGCGCCCGTTCGTCCTGGCCGGGCCGGCCTTCATCCTGGCCGGATTCGTCATCGCCGCCGTGAGCCCGACCTGGCCGGTCTTTCTTACCGGCGCCTTCGTATTCGGATTGGGGATGGGCCTGGTGGATGGTGCGCTGAACGCACTGGTAATTGACGTCTCCAGGCAGTCGGTCGCGTCGGCCCTGAACTACCTGCATCTCTTCTTTGGCGTGGGCGCGGTGATCTGTCCGCTGCTGGTTGGGGTGGCGCTGGACGCAGGCTTCCACTGGCGCGGGATCGCCGGGGCGACCGCGGTCCTTTCACTCACGACGTTGCTGCCCTACTTGTTCGTCCGCTTTCCTCCGATGGTCCAGCTCACTCGCCCTCCAGCCCGCCGGGTGCTGGCGGCGTTGCTGCGTCCGCAGCCGCTACTCATGCTGGCGGTGATCCTCTTCTACGTCGGCATGGAGGCCACCTACAGCGGCTGGCTGCCGAGCTATTTCGAAATTGAATTCGGCTCCAGCCGCGGCGTGGCCGCCTACTCGATCGCGACCATGTGGGTCGGCATCGTCGTGGGACGCGGCCTGTCCGGTCTCGCCGCCCGCTACGTGGATCATCACGTCCTGATTTTCACGACGATGGGGGCTAGCGCGGCCACCGGACTTCTGGTGGTCGTCGCCGGGAGCATCCCGCTGGCGTTCGCCGCGCTGGCCGTCACCGGCATCCTCATCGGCGGCTCGTTCCCCACCGCGCTGGCGATCGGCGTCCGGGGACAGCCGGCGATGGTCGGGGCGTTGACCGGGTTCATAGTCGCGGGCGCCGGGCTGGCCGGCATGATCTTTCCACCGCTCACCGGGCTGGTCGTCGAAGGCCTAGGATTCAAGGCGGCCATGATCTTGCCGGCCCTGCTGGCCCTGCCCGCAGCCGCGGCGGCCGCGGCCGCTTTCTACGTCCAACGCCGCGGCCGGTCCCGCGATTTCGAGGCGGCCCGCACCGGGGATCATTAGCAGTACCCTCCCGGGTTAAACAGCGGATGCGGACTATCCCGGGCGCAAAGTACTGACGAAGTGAGTTGCGCCGGCACTGACCGGCGAACTACCTTGTCGGAGTAACTCGCCGATTCCCAACCAATCGGAATTCCCCGGACCCAGGGAGGCGAAACTTGCCGAATACCGACCCGGCCGCCAGCCAGCCTGTGATCGCCATCGACTTCGGCGGGACTCAGATTCGCGCCGCCGTGGTCGATCCCGGCGGCGAGGTGCGCGGGTTGCAGTTCGCCGAAACCGGCGCCGGCGACGATCCCGCGGCGGTGCTGGCGCGGACCGGCGACACTGCCCAGCAGGCGCTGGACGCGGCGGGACATGCGGCGAGCGATTGCGCCGCCCTCGGGGTGGCGGCGCCCGGTCCGCTGGACTATGAAACGGGCTCGATCCTGCGCGCCCCCAACATCCCCGGCTTTGAAAACATCGGCGTCGCCGCACCGCTGCGCGAGCGCTTCAAGCTCCCCACGTTCCTGGGCAACGATGCCAATCTGGCGGTCCTGGCGGAACATGAGTACGGCGCCGGGCGCGGCGTCAACGACATGGTTTACGTGACGGTCAGCACCGGGGTGGGCGCGGGAATCCTGGTGGACGGTGAGCTGCTGCTGGGCTCGACGGGGAATGCGGGCGAGGTGGGTCATATGACGGTCGATTTCCACGCGCCCGTCCATACCAGTGGCAACATCGGCTGCGTGGAGCAGTTCAGCGCCGGACTGGGCATCGCCCGCTACGCCGAGGAATTGCTGGCCGGGCATCCGCAATCACCCCTAAACACCATATTTGACGAGCGGGGCGAACTCTCCGCCCGCGAGGTGGCCGCCGCGGCCCGCGACGGGGATGCCATGGCCAATATCGCCTGGGACCGGGCCGTCCGCGCCCTGGGAGCGGGCTTCGTCAGCTTCATCCACGTGCTGAATCCCGGCCTGATCGTGGTGGGGGGCGGGGTGGCCAACGCCGGCAATCTCCTGCTCGATCCGCTGCGAGAATATGTGCAGATGTATGCGATGCCCGGCTTCAAAGAAGAGCTGCGCATCGTCCCTTGGACGCTTGGCGAGAAGATCGGGATTCTCGGCGCGGCGGCCTGGGCACGGCGGCGGTTGGCCAGGGCATCGCTCTAAATAAGAACCCGGCGTACGGAAGCTCCGAGACTTCTAGCTAACTAAGGCCCAGGCAACCGCACTTCGTCCAACACGAGATACCCGCCCAGCGGGTCGATGCGCACGCCGCTGACGCCGGCCCCGATTAGGAAAGCGCGGGCACGGCTGGCCAGCGGAATGCCTGGCATCTCCTCGTCCATAATCGCGTCGGCGCCAGCGTAGGCGTTGCGCCGGGCGGCCGGCTCGTCTTCGTGATCGGCCTGTTCGATCAGGGAGTCGTATTCCGCGTCGGACCAGCCCGATCGCAGGAAATCGTCGCTGGAACTCCAGAGGACGTTATGCCAGTTTTCCGGGTCCAGGTACTCGGCGTTCCATCCGGCGCGGTAGATGTCGAAATCGCCGGGATCGATCGTGAAGTCCAGGAAATCCCGCCATTCGCGCACATCGATCTCGACTTCGACGCCCAGGACCTCGGACCAGCGCGATTGCAGGTAACTGGCTAGCCGGTCCCAGCGCGCGGTCTGGTGGTAGACGAACGTGATCACGGGCAGACCTTCGCCGCCGGGATAGCCGGCTTCGGCCAGGAGCGCCTGCGCGGCGGCGGCGGCGTCAGGCAGATTGATCCCCGAAGCTTGAGAGGATCGCGCCGCCGTCGGGAGCAGGCTCGCGGAGGGGGTTTCGGCGCCCTCGAACACGAGTCCCACCAGCCGCTCCCGGTCCAGCGCCAGTGAGAACGCCCTGCGCACGCGCGGATCGTCCCACGGCTCCTTGGCCGCGTTGAACACGAGGAACCAGTTCCCGGCCGTCTCGTAGACGGCGCTGCGGCCGCGCAGGGTCTCGTCGTTGCGGGCGCGGTCCAGATCGTCGCCGCGCAATTCCACGATGTCGGTCTGGCCCTCGGCGAAGAGGCCGGCCAGGGACTCGTCCTCGCCGACCAGCTTCACCACGATCTCGTCCACCGGCTGGCGCGAGGGATCGCGGTAGTTGGGATTGCGCACCAGCCGCATGCTTTCGCCATGGTCCCACCCGGCCAGCATGTACGGGCCGTTGCCGGCGATGTTGGCGGCCTCAGTCCAGCGCTGCCCGGCGGCGGCGACGATCCGCTCGGGGACCGGGGCGAACGGCCATTGCGCGATGCGGGCCGGGAAAGACATTGAGGGGACCGCGAGGGTCACCTTCAATGCCCGCTCCGACAGCGCCTCGATGGCCACGCCGCCGGCGTCCGTGGTGACTCCGTCGGCGTAGTCCATCGCCCCGGCGATCGGGTACAGGAGGTAGGCCGAATCCGAGGGCACCTTGGGGTCCAGTATCCGCTTCCAGGCGTATTCGAAATCCGCCGCGGTCAGCGGAGAGCCGTCGCTCCACTTTAGGTCGGGTCGCAGGGTGAAGGTGAACGATTGCCCCCCGGCGGTGGCGGACCATTTTTCGGCGGCGGCGGGCACGACCCGGCCGTCGGCGTCCACGGTCAGCAGCGGCTCGAAGAGAAGATTCACGATCGTCAGCGCCTCCGAATACCTCGCCACGCCCGGGTCCAGAGTCATGGTCAGGCCGGGATCGAGCGTCTTCAGTTCGCGCATCGCCAGACGCAGGATGGTCGGTGTTTCTGGAGCCGGTGTGTCGGTGGGGGAGGGCGGAGCGCCCGGGCTGGGCGTGGACGGCTCACGTTCACAGGCGGTCAGCGCCGCAAGCAGCAAGACCACCACCGCCACGCCGACCGACCGGGCAATGCCGCTGCGGATTCGAGCCAGGCCCACCTACCCGCCGATCCGCACGGTGGACATCCACTCCTGCAGACCACCGGACGGAGCGAATCCCTCGACGTAGGGCTTGACCAGGTAATGATCGACGCCGAACCGCATGGGCAGGATGACGGCGTCCTCGATGATGATGTCCTCCGCCTGCCGGTAAAGCTCGAGCCGCCGGGTCTGGTCAGATTCAATCCGTGCTTCTTCGAGCAGCGCGTCGACCCGGGGGTCCGAGAGGCGGGTGGCGTTTTCGGGACTGCCCGACAGGAACAGAAAATCCAGGAAGTTGTCCGGGTCGGGATAGTCGGCGACCCATCCGAAAGTGATCATCTGGTGCTGGTGGTCGGGATTTTCAACCTCAAGTAGGAAGTCGGCGAAGTCGATCGCCTGCATGCGCACGCTGACTCCGAGGTTTTCGCGCAGGAAGAAGAGCATGGCCTCGACGTCCTGAGGAGGGAGCAGGCCGCCGCCGGCGATCAGGAAGGTGATGTCGGGGAGGTTCTCTGCGCCGCCGTATTTCGAGAGGGCCAGCTCTCGGCGGGCCGCCTCGGGATCGTAAGGCAACGGCTCCCGGTCGGGATCGCTTCCCGGCAGGCCGGTGGGCAGGATGCCGTTGGCGGTAATTTCGTGGCCGCGGAAGGTGACCCGGTTGATCTTCTCGATGTCAATCGCCTGCACGAAGGCGCGGCGGACGTGTACGTCGTCGAACGGATCCACCTGGGTGTTGAATCCGATGTAGAAAAGTGAGAACTCGGGAACGGCCAGGTAGTCCTCGCTAAAGCGCTCGCCGCTGCCGCGGAAGCGGTCGACGTTGCGGCCGAAAATCGGGACGATGTCCACGCTGCCGGTCTCGTAGCCGAGCAGGCCTTCTCCGGAACCGACGATGGCCAGCGTCACCCGGTCCAGCAGGGCGGGGGTGTGGTAATTGTCGTTGCGGACCAGCACTATCTCTTCCCGCACCGCCCAGCTTTCCAGCTCGAAGGGCCCGCTGGCATTGGGCGTGCGGAACCACTCGAACTCGTCAACTTCGTTGCGGTCGACCACGAACGAAACGGGATGGGTGAGCTTGGAGATGAAGGAGGTGGCCGGTCGTTGCAGGACTATGCGCACGGTGCGCGGGTCGATAGCGGAAACTCCACTGACGCCATCGAGCCCCCCGGCGGCGTAGTCGCTGGCGCCGTCGATATCGTCGAGGTAAACGCGGGCGACCGGCGAGGCTATCTCCGGCGAAAGCGCTCGCTCCATGGAGAAGACCACGTCGGCGGAGGTGATTTCGCGTCCGTCGGCGAAGCGGATGTCGGGGCGGAGCTGGAAGGTGAAGGTGAGCCCGTCGGGCGACACGTCCCAGCTCTCGGCCAGGTCGGGGATTACGTTGAGATCGCCGTCCAGTTTCACGAGGCCGGCGAAAATCTCGACGACATAGCTGCCGGACCCCACATCGCGCACCAGGGCCGGGTCGAGAGTCACCGCCCGGGGGCCAAGCGTGCGCAGATGGCCGGGAGCGATCGCCGCCGGGGCCGACGCGGGCTGCGTGACCGTGCCGATCAGGGCGTTCCCGGTGTCGCCGGGTTCCAGAGGCGAGCAGGCGACCAGCAGAAGAGTGGCGAGCAGAGGGAATATCGCCCGCCAGCCGGTCACAAATCGTGTCACGACCGAGACCGGAATCGCGAGCGGCCGGTGGCGTGGACCGCAGCGGTGGATCGTCTCAGGAAGCGCTCGCGTGCCGCCGCAAGGCCTCCCCGGCGCGAGCGATTATGTTCACCTCGTTTGGAAAGCGCGCGACCCGCACGGCCTCCTCGGAGCAGAACCAGGCGCAGGCGCAGTGCTCTTTGGGATCGTGAGCCAGACGCCCGCCGACGACCCGCGCCAGGTAGTGATTCACCACCTTGTTCAGGGTTTCGCCGGAAGCACGGAATTGGTAGCGGACGTGGCCTAGGTGTTCGGTGACCTCGGTGCGCAATCCGGTCTCCTCGGCAATTTCACGCACGGCGGCTTCCAGCGCGGTCTCACCGGGCTCGATTCCACCCTTGGGCAGCACCCAGTTTCCCGTGTGGCTCTTTACCAGGGCGAACTCAAACCCGCGGGCCGTTTCTCGAAAGGCGACGCCGCCGGCCGAGTGGGTGAATCCATCGGCGTCGGTGGGGCGCGATTCGCTGACTCGGGTCATGCTCGCCGTCTCGTCTTCTCGATTCATAGGCCTGAGTCTAGCCTCGGCCCCTGTGCTAGCCTAGTCCCTCGTTTTCCCCATGACACCGGGACACCACCCTTTGCCCCAGACCGATTGCATCCTCGCCATCGACCAAGGCACGACGGGCACGACCTGCCTGACGGTCGGCCGCGACGGGGCGATCCTTTCGCGCGGGTACGCCACCGTCGAGTCCAGCTACCCGCACGACGGCTGGGTCGAACAGGACGCGGAGGCGATCTGGGATTCCGTCCTCAAGGCGGCCACCGAAGCCCTGGACACAACCGACGCCGTGCCGGTCGCCATCGGCATAACCAACCAGCGCGAGACCACGATCGTGTGGGATGCGCAGAGCGGGCGTCCGCTGGCTCCGGCGATCGTCTGGCAGTGCCGCCGCACCGCCGAGCGCTGCGATGCCCTCACCGCCGCTGGTCACACCGATTTCATCCGCGACCGCACCGGCCTGGTCATCGATCCGTATTTCTCCGGCACCAAGATCGGCTGGCTGCTGGACTCGGACCCGGACCTGCGCGCCGCCGCCGAATCCGGCCGGGCCCGCTTCGGCACCGTCGATTCCTGGCTGCTCTGGAAGCTCACCGGAGGCCGGGAGCATCGCATCGACGCCACCAACGCCTCCCGCACCATGCTCGCCAGTCTTGTAGGCCCCGCCTGGGACGACGACCTGCTGGAGATTTTGCACGTCCCGGCGGCGATGTTGCCGGAGATCGTGCCCAGCACCGGCAAGCTCGGCGTGACCACCGGGACGGGCCCCATCGCGGCGGGGCTGACCATCGGCGGCATCGCCGGCGACCAGCACGCCGCCCTCTTCGGTCAGGCCTGTTTCGACCCGGGCATGGTGAAATCCACCTACGGCACCGGCTGCTTCCTGCTGATGAATACCGGACCCGAGCCCCGAGGCTCCGAGAGCGGCCTGCTCACCACCGTCGCCTGGCAAATCGGCTCCAAAACCACCTACGCCCTGGAAGGCAGCGTGTTTATCGGCGGGGCAGTCGTGCAGTGGCTCCGCGACGGCCTGGGGCTCATCGAGACCGCCGCCGAATCCGAATCCGTGGCCGCGTCGGTCCCGGACACCGCCGGGGCCGTGTTCGTGCCGGCTTTCGTGGGGCTGGGCGCTCCGCACTGGGACCCACGAGCTCGCGGCATCATCGCCGGGCTCACCCAGGAAGCCGGTCGCGCCCACATCGTCCGCGCCGGGTTGGAGTCCATCGCCCACCAGGTCGCCGACGTGGCTGAGATCATGGCCTTGGATTCCGGCGTCAATCCGTCCGAAATCCGCGTTGACGGCGGCGCCGCCCAGAACGATCTGCTGATGCAGATGCAGGCCGACCTCATCGACTGCCAGGTCGTGCGTCCCGCCAACATCGAGACCACCGCCATGGGCGCGGCGCTGCTGGCCGGGCTTGAAATCGGATTCTGGAACGACCTGGACGAGCTCCGCTCCATCTGGAAGCTCGACCGTGAATTCCATCCCGCCAACGACCCGTCCGTCTCCGCCCGCCGCCGTCTCTGGTCCCGCGCCCTCGACCGTTCCCGCTACTGGGCCACCCCGGACGGTCCCTGACCGCTTCACCTACAGGCTCGAGTGCGGCCCGCGGGGGAAAACAGTGACGTCACAGTTGCGGTGGCGGGGGAGCCGCAGTCCTATTTACCCCGGCCGCTCCGGGCACGGCGTTTCGGTCGCACTCGGTGTCCCTTCCCTGAGCTCTCCCCCGAATCCGGTCCCGGGAACCGGCCGGGGATGGAATCGGCGTACACCACCACCGTCCGAGTATTTCGGTCGTGCTTCCCGCGACGGTGACTATCTTCCTCAAGAAATCGCCGAAATGGGTTCTGTTCCGTCCACCTACTTCGGCGGAAGAATATCAAAGTACTTAGATTGCGAGTCAGTATCTGACCGACACTCGGTTCACCGCCGTCTTCGGACACGATCCTCAGCCCCTTTCGCATCATCCCCGGTGTAGCCCGCCGCGGCATCAGTTCAAAAAAGATCTTGTAGGCCGGGCGGCCAATAAGAAAAAACAGGAGGATCAATATGGGACCACTCCCCAGGAACCACTCATGAACAGCCTCCACAGATGCCCGCCCGGACCTGGGAATCAGAATTCCAATCCCCTCAACCAGCAGGAAACACCCCCACATGACCCAGGTGTCCAGTCTGTGGGCAGCGTCCCGGTCGTCTATCGAAGCCGGTACCAGCGGACTGTCCATGTTCAACGAGCAGTGCGAGCAATGCCGGAACTCCGGCGATTGCAACCGCCCGCAGGCGTTGCAGCGCTTCTTCCCTCTGACAAGGCCAATTTCAGATTCCTGTCCCGCGCTAGAACCCATCTTGTCCTCTGGGATACGCCCCCCGCACATCTCAATCGTGCCGCCACATACTGAAATTGGCAACTTCAGCTCCGGCGCCGTTTCGCCGCCGCCTCTGGTCCCGCGCCCTCGACCGCTCGCGTAATTGGACCCGGGTCCAGGCTCTACTCCCGGGAAGCGCTACCCACTCGCTATGGGCACACTCCCACCACCACGACCTCTCCCGTGAACCCCGCACTGGCCAAGATCTTGCCGTCCAGATTGAACGTCACCGAGAAAGCCGCATCGTCATAGGCGTTTGCCAGCCCCAGGTCGGCTCCCGTCAACGGGTCCCACAAACGAATCCGTCCATCGTAGCCGGCCGTCGCCAGAAATTTTCCATCCGAACTGAAATCCAGATCGTCCACGCCGACCACAACATTTCCTCCCCGCAGCGTGAGCCCGGTATCCATTTCCATCGTGTACCTCACACCCCAATCCCCGGTGTCCCAGACTGTCACCGTCCCGGTGTTCAGCGTGCCCGCCGCCAGCAATTTTCCGTCCGGGCTGAAAGCCAGGCTCAGGCCGCCCTTCGTGTGTCCGCTCAACCGGGTGATCTCTGCCACTAACTCCCCGTCCAGAACCGTCACTTCCGGCCTGAAAAAACTTCTAACCACCAACAGTTTTCCGTCCGGGCTGAACTCGACACTCCAGATAACGTCCCTCCCCACCTCCGTCACTTGAATGACCTCATCCGAGCCGGCATCCACGAGCTTCACTCTCGAGCTATCCGCTGCCGCCAACACTTTGTCGTCCGCGCAAAAGGCAACCTCCACCCCATCATCCACAACTCCCTCAATCAACCTCACCAGTGGCCGGTCTTCGGATCCGAGATCTTGATAGTCCGGTCCCAGCTTGTGCTGGCCAGCAGCTTGCCGTCCCGGCTGAAGGCAACGTTCCCCGCCCGAGCACCATGTTCGATGACTACCCGAAGGTCCCGAAAGGTCTCTTCCTCCCCTCCGCAGGCCCAGCAACCCCACTCCGAGTCCGAGCATCACTCTGCCCGCCATCAGTCCCCGCCGACTCGACCGTCTTGATACAGGCTCTCTCATCTCCGGTCGCCGGGCCCGATTCGTCAGCCATCCCCGGCCTTCCACCGCGCGGCGGTGGTACCGCATTCAGGCTCCTGGGTGCATTTATGAACGTTTCGCCCGGACGTGGTCGCAACGGCGACCCCACGCGCCAAACCGGCCGAAGAATGAACCCATGCGTCCGGCCCTAGCTGCCGGCCTCCCAGACGGTCTCGCCACCGACGAGGGTGCGGACGGGGAATAGGTCGGCGTCGAGGAGGACGATGTCGGCTCGCTTGCGCGGTTCCAGGCTGCCGTGGGTGTCGCCGAGGCCGGCGGAGTTCGCCGGGGTGAGGCTGGCCATCTCCACGGCAGCTTCGACCCGAGCCGCCCGCGCCGTCTCGCGGGCCGCCATCCGCTCCGCCAGAGACACCGAGACCGGCGCGACCTCCGGTTGATGGATCAATACCGTTGCCGCGTTTCGCGCTGTCACCGGCTGTATTTTCAGCATCTTCACGGCGTTGCGCACGGCTTTATCGAGCGTCAGCACACTACCGGCCAGGTTCCCGTCCGGTACCCGCGCCGCGCCGTCCGCCACCGTGATCTCGTAGCCGCACCACTCAAACGACCCCTCCCCCAGCCCCGCGAACGGCATGGAGTCGGACACCAGCGCCAGGCGCGCGGCGCCCTTCATTTCAAAGAGCATGCGGGCCATCGCCGGGTGGACGTGCTCACCGTCCAGGATCAACTCGGCCGTCACCTGCCGGTGCAGCAGCATCGCCCCGGCGATGCCCGGCTCGCGGTGGTGCATGCCGGTCATGGCGTTGAAGCAGTGCGTGCAACGGGACAGCCCCTTATCGATCGCGGCCTTCGCGTCCGCGTAGGTCGCGGCCGCATGACCCAGCGAGGGCACGATGCCGGTCATATTGATTCGCGGCAGGGCGTCGGCGGCGTTTCCGTGGCAGGCGATGGTCATGACGCGAATCGCGCCGTCGCCGACCCTCGCCAGACTCTCAAGTTCATCAACGTCGAAGGGCCGGAAGTCTTCCGGGGCGAACATCCCCGGCGCGCCCGGGTCCAGGTAAGGGCCTTCCAGGTGCAGCCCGGCCATGTCGGCGCCGGTGGTGACCACCGGGGACAGCTCCGTCACCAGCCGGGCCAGCTCGTCGGGCGGCGCGCTGACCAGGGTTGGGAGGAAGGCGGTGACCCCATGTTTCACCAGCTCCAGCGACATGCCCTCGACCCCGGCGGGGCCGTCCATGGCGTCGAAGCCGCCCAGCCCGTGGATGTGGGTGTCGACGAATCCCGGCGCGACGTACAAACCTTGCGCATCAATGATCGCGTCGCTTTCAGCCGGCTCTCCCAGCCCAGTCCCCACCGCGGCAATGGTTTCGCCCTCGATCTTCACATGGCCGTCCTCGACGCCTCCCCCCGGGGTCAGCACCGTGCCGCCGGTGATCCAGGTGGCCACCAGGTCGCTCAGACGCTCCCGGCCAGTAGCGACTCGAAGCCGGCGTCGCCCTCGAACGGACCCAGCACCACCAGGCGGTAGTCCTCGGGTCGCAGGATGCGCTCGGCGACCCGGCGGAGGTCTTCGAGAGTGACGGCGTCGATGCTCGCCAGCGTCTCCTCGATGGTGATGATTTTGCCGGTGAGCGCGAGCTGGCGACCGACCCAGTGCACGGCCCCGCGGGTGTCTTCGGTGCCCAGCAGCAGCCGGCCGCGGACGTACTCGCGGGCGCGATCGAGCTCATCGGCGATGACGGTCTCGCCGAACCGGGCGAGCTCGTCCATCACGGCGCCAAGCGCCAGCTGGGCCTTGTCCGGGCTGACGCCGCTGTAGACGCCGAACGCGCCCTGATCACTGTGCATGACCGGAAAGGAATAGACGGAATAGGCCAGCGCGAGATCCTCGCGAATTCGTTGGAACAGGCGGCTGCTCATGCCGTCGCCGAGGATGATATTCAGCAAGGAAAGCGCCCAGCGGTCCGGATCCTCGTGCTTGATGCCGGGCATGGTGAGGACGAAGTTGGCCTGCTCGCCGTCCCAATTTTCCACGCGCACGGCCTGCCCGCTGGCAATGCCGATGGTGGTCTCGCGCTCGGCCGGAGCGGCGTCTGCCTTCCAATCGCCGAAGCGCTCGCCGACCGAGTCCACGACTTCGGCGTGAGTGCGATTGCCGGCGACGGCAATCACCACCGAGGACGGCACGTACTGGGTGTCCATGAACCCGGCGAGCCCGTCCCGGTCGATATTTTTAAGACTCTCCGGGGTGCCGGCGATGTCGCGTCCCAGCGCGTGCCCGGGGAACGTGACCTCGTCGGACATCATGCCGATGCGGGAGTGGGGATCGTCCCGCGACATGGCCAGCTCTTCCAAAATGACGTCGCGCTCTTTCTCCACCTCGTCGCCGTCGTTTATCGGCTCCGTTACCAGCGAGCTGATCACCGAGACCGCCTGCTCGAATTTGGGCTCGGGAACCCTGGCCCAGTAGGTCACGATCTCGCGGCCGGTCGAGGCGTTCAGGCCCCCGCCGACGCCTTCGATAGCCTCACTGATCGCCTTGGCCGTGGGCCAGGCCTTTGTCCCCTTAAAAACGATGTGCTCGACGAAATGGGAGATGCCGGCCACGGAGTCCGTTTCGAAGCGCGACCCGGCCCGCAGGAGGACGGAGTAGCTGATGGCGCGGGTATGAGGGACGGTCACCGAGACCACGGTGGCGCCGTTGGGGAGTTGCGTCATTTCGTAGGCGTCGACCGGCAGATGATTGCTGTCTGTCAATATTTCGATCCATACTTGCTGGTGAATTGGGCGCGCCCGTAAGAATACGGGAGCGCGACCGCACAAGGCTACGCGTCCCTTGCCGAACACGCCATCGCAATCGAGCCAATGCGACTGAGGGTTCTGCAGGTCGGCGACCCCCGACTGCGGCAGAAGTCGGTGCCGATCACCGGGGCCACGCCTGAATTGCGGGCGCTGGCGGAAGACATGATCGAGACCATGCGCGCGCACGACGGCGTCGGCCTGGCGGCGCCGCAGGTGGGGATCAATCGGCGGCTGGTGGTGGTCGAGGTGCCGGAGGATCAGGACGCCGAGGAGCTCGACTGGACCGCGACCCAGCTACTGGTTCTGCTGAATCCGGAGGTGCGGGAGATGGAGGATTTTGAGGAGAAGCGGGAAGGCTGCCTGTCGCTGCCGGGTTACATCACCTACATAAATCGGGCGGAGCACATTACGGCGTTCGCCGACACCATGGACGGCAAACAGATCAGCATCGACGCCAGCGGCCTGCTGGCGCAGGCGATCCAGCACGAGGTCGAGCACCTGGACGGGATTCTGATTCAGGATCACGCCGGGGGCATCGGCAACCTGATTCGCCTCGACCCACCGTGGGTCGGGGGTGAGGTCAGCAAGCGTCGGGACGAGGACGCACCGTCGTCGTCGCTGGCAGATTCAGCGCCTTCGGCGCCGCCACAGGCTGATTCAACGCCTACGTCGGAGTAACCGCCCCAGCGCAGCGGAAAGAAACGTCGGAGCGGGCGGCAACCGGCGAACGATATTCAGCAATAACCCACTGCGTGGGCTAGCGGTTGGCCTCGCGGACGAGATGGCGGAGCTCCGGCAGCAGCAGCTTTTCCAGGGCCAGGCGCAGGGCGTTGGTGGAGCCGGGCGTACAGATCACGATGGTTCCCCGGGTGGCCCCGCCGACGGCCCGGCTCATGATGGCGGCGGTGCCGATTTCGTCCCAGCTGAAGCGCCGAAACGCCTCGCCGTAGCCGTCCAGCACCTTGTCGAGCAGCGGGGTCACGGTTTCCACGGTCAGGTCCTTGCGGCCGAGCCCGGTGCCACCGCAGAAGACGACGAAATCGGCCCGGTCGCCGACGTACTCGGCGAATTTTTCCTCGATGGCGGCCGGATCGTTCTTGATGAGTTCGCGGCCCACCAGGCGGTGACCGGCGGCCTCGATCAGCTCAACCGCGACGTCCCCGGAGCGGTCGGTTTTCTGGGTGCGGGAGTCGCTCACGACCACGACCGCGCAGTCCAGCGGACCGAGTTCGGCGGCGATCCCGCGATGTTCCTCGGTTGAGGCTGACCGGTGGCCGTGGTGATCGTGCTCGTGAGGCATCAGGCCGGTCGGGCGGTCATTCGGACTCTCGTCGGTCGGCGCCGGACCGACGGCTCTCGCCATCGCGGAGTTCTTCACCTTCCCGACGGTCTTCTCCGTCACGGCGGTCGGGGTCGTCCCGGTAGCCTTTTCCCCGGCGCTCGACCTCATCGCGCCGATCTTCGATCTCACGCCGCTCGTCCCCGTCGCGGCGTTCGTCAGCGCGGCGCTCGCCGGATTCGCGTTTTTCGGATTTCTCCTCGTCCATCCGAATACCTCTCTCCCGACTAGCGGGTTGGCGGGTCCGTGCTCACGCCCCCAGTTCCTTCGCGTATGCCTGCATTCGCTGCTTGATCTGCCCCACGACCTGAATAGCCTCGGCGTGCGGCCGCTGCCAGATGTTGCGTCCGAAGATGAAGCCGGTCACCCCGGCCTTCAGGGAGGCGTCCACCCGCTCCAGGAGCAGCTCGTCCGAAACCCGCGAGCCACCGGACATGATAACCATGGTCTTTCCGGCCGATCTGAGGATCTGGGCCAGCGCCTCTTCCATGGTCCAGGTCATCTTGTTGTAGGGAGCGGGCGCGTCGGCGACCGGGCCGATGGTGCCGTCGTCGTTGGCGTCCGGGTAGTTCACCTTCACCACATCCGCGCCCAGTTCCGCCGCCACCCGGGCCGCGTAGTCGATGGCGTAGATGGAACCGGCACCGCCTTTGGCGCCGATGTCCTCGCCGCGGGGGTAGGCCCAGACCACCACCGGCATCCCGGCGCGCTCGGCCTCCAGGCGCACCTGGGAGAAGACCTCGAAGTCCGCCTCCTGCGCCTTGGAGCCCACGTATAGGGTGTAGCCGATGGCGTCGGCGCCCATGCGAACAGCATCCTCGACGCGAGCGTTCAGCGGCGAGCGCGGCGCTCCCGAGGCCGGAATCTCGGTCTTACCGTTGATCTTCAGCAACAGCGGCACCGTGCCCGCGTAGGGACGCATGTACTTGGAGGCCAGGCCGATCTGGAGGGCGATGGCGGAATAGCCGGCGGCGGCGGCCAGATCGAGCTCGTAGGCCGGATCCAGACTGTCTTCGTTGGCGAAGAAGTCGCGGGGCCCGTGCTCGAGCCCCTGGTCGACGGGCAGAACCAGCAGCGTGCTGCCGCCGGGTCCATGATCGTGCAACATGCGATGCAACCGCACGCGCTTGCCGAGGCCCACGTCCATATCGTCCAGAGTGGGGCGATTTACGAGTGTTTCCAATGTCAGTCTCCCGGGATCGGACTCGCGAAAAGCGCGTCCGGTGACAATATGATTACAGGTTGGATGGGTCGATTCCCGCCATTTCGCAGAGTTGCGACAGGTTCGCACGGGGGCAGACCGCGCAGCCGACGGTTATGTCGGGTGAAATATCGCTGCCGTGAAAGTCGCTGCCGCCGGTAGCCAGCAGCCCTTGTTCAGCGGCTATGGCTTCGTATTTGAGCGTATCTCGCGGGGCGATGCCGCCATAGTACACTTCCAGCCCCTTCAAACCGGCGGCGATCATGGGTGGCAGCAGGTTTTCCAGGTCCAGGGTGCCGTCGTGAAAATCGTAATACGGGTGGGCGACGACCGGCACCCCGCCGGCTTCCACCACCATTTTCACGGCATCCACCGAGTTCAGTTTGGACCCGGCCACGTAAGCCGGGGCGTCGTTTCCAAGCCAGCGCTCGAAGATTCGGTTCCAGTTGGTCTCGTAGCCCTTTTCCATGATGGCGCGGGCGATATGGGGGCGGCCCATGCGGGCGTCGCCGGCGATCTCCAGGACGCGCTCCCATTCGATATTCAGGCCAAGTTCGTTGAGCTTCTTCACGATCGCCTGACCGCGATTCTCCCGATCGTGCTTGGTGTCGTGCATGTGTTTCGCTAGCACGGGCGCGTCAGGGTCGGGCGCGTACGCCAGCAGATGAATCGTCTGCTGACCCTGCACGGGACTTACCCAATCGGTCGAAAGCTCGACGCCGGGAATTACGGTGAGGCCCAGCCGACGGCCGGCCTCAAGCGCTTCGTCGATCCCGTCCATAGTGTCGTGATCGGTGACGCCCAGCGCCAGAATGTTGCTTTTCGCGGCCAGCTCCACAAGCTCGGTTGGAGTCAGCATCCCATCTGAGGCGTCGGTGTGGGTGTGCAGGTCTGCTCCCCGGGTATCAGCCATGCGCGGCGGCTCCTAGTCAGGTCGGCGGGCGTCGGCGTACGCCCAGAATTTCCAGCTTGACGGCGAGCCGGAACCCCGTGGGCCGCGCCAATGGGTCTGTTCACCCCGACCGCCGGCCCGGGCCGCCGAGCGCGATTTTACCGTCACGGCACGGGGACGACTTTCCGGCTATCGGACGCGAGGCCGCTAATCGGAGCGAGTTGTTTCTTTGCCGGTCACCCAGTGGTGGCCGGATTCCGCCAGAAAGTCAGCCGCGGCGTGCGGGCCCCAGGTACCCGGGGCGTAGTGGGCCAGCGGGGGCGAGTCGTTGGTTTCCCAGGACTCCGCGATGGGATCGGTGAGACGCCAGGCAAGCTCGATTTCGTCCTGGCGGGTGAACAGCGAGGCGTCGCCTTCCAGGGAGTCCAGCAACAGGCGCTCGTAGGCGTCGGGGATGGGCCCGCCGCTGTCGCCACCGGCGTAGCGAAAATCCATGTGGGCGGTGCGGGTGTCGTGAGCGGTATCGGGGACCTTGGTTTCAAAGCGCAGGTGGATACCCTCGTCGGGCTGCACCCGCAGCACCAGCGCGTTGGGGCGCAGGGGGGTGGGATCGTCGGGCCCGAACATCGTGTGCGGCAGGGAGCGAAATTGCACCACTATTTCGGTAACGCGGTCGGAGAGGGCCTTGCCACTGCGGAGGTAAAAGGGCACCCCGGACCAGCGCCAGTTGTCGATGAAGAACCGCATCGCACAGTAACTCGCCGTCAGTGACTCCGGCTCCACGTCCTGCTCGTCGCGGTAACCCCGGTACTGGCCGCGGACGGTGCATTCGGCCGCGCCATCGACCGAGATCGGCCTGACCGCCCGCAGCACCTTCACCTTCTCATTGCGCAGGGCCTCCGCCTCGAAGATGGCCGGCGGCTCCATCGCCGTGAGGGCCAGCAGTTGCAGGAGGTGATTTTGAAACATATCGCGGAGGATGCCCGAGCGATCGTAGTACCCACCGCGATAGCCGATCCCCTCACTCTCGGCGGCGGTGATCTGCACGCTTTCGACGTAGTTGCGGTTCCAGACGGGCTCGAAGATGGCGTTGGCGAAACGCAGAAACAGAATGTTCTGAACCGTGTCCTTGCCCAGGTAGTGGTCGATGCGATAAATCTGGTCCTCGGTGAACACCTTGTAGAGGGCCTGGCTGAGCTGAATGGCGGACTCAAGATCGCGGCCGAACGGCTTCTCAATGACGATGCGCGTCCACACCTCGTCCGAGCGCACCATGCCGGCCGCCCCGAGGTTGGTGGCGATGGGCTCGAAGAAGCGCGGCGCGGTGGCGAGGTAGTAAAGCCGGTTCGCCGGCCGGCCCTCCTCCACCGACTCAAGATGCTGCCGCAGGGTGTCAAAGTTCTGCCGATCGGTGACATCTACCCGGCAGTAGCTGAGACGGGACCGCATCTGCGACCGGGTCTCCTCATCCACCGTGTCCGGCAGTTTCTCGTAGAGCAGATCGCGAAACTGGTCGTCGCTCAGCTCTGTCCGGGCCGCGCCGACGATCCTCAGTTCTTCGGGGAGCCTGCCCTTAGCGTGGAGGCTGAACAGCGAGGGGATGAGCTTGCGACTGGTCAGGTCGCCCGACGCTCCGAATATGACCATAGTGGTCGGGTGTTCGCTCACGAATCGGCCTTCTTGACGGCGTGCCCGCCGAACTGGTTACGCAGGGCGGCGAGCATGCGGTCCGAAAATGGCGAGGCGTCGCGCGAGCGGAACCGGCGGAGCAACGAGAGCGTGAGCACCTCGGCCGCGCTCTCCAGTTCGATGGCCTCTTGCACCGTCCAGCGGCCCTCGCCGGAATCTTCGACGTAGGCTTCCAATTTCTCCAGCCGGGGGTCTTCCTCGAGGGCGAGCACCGCCAGATCGAGCAGCCAGGAGACGATCACGCTTCCGTGCTGCCAGACTCTGGCGATCTGGTGCAGGTCGAGGTCCAGCACTTCCTTCTTGGCCATGAGCTCGAAGCCCTCGCCCAGCGACTGCATCATTCCGTATTCGATCCCGTTGTGGACCATCTTCGTGAAATGCCCCGCGCCGGACGGCCCCACCAGGCCGTAGCCCTTGTCCGGGCCGGGCGCCAGCGTCTGGAAGATGGGCTCCCAGCGGGCGAAGACTTCCGGGTCTCCGCCGACCATCAGGCTGTAGCCGTTCTGCAGCCCCCACACCCCGCCGCTGGTGCCGGCGTCGAGATAGTGCAGGCCGTGCTCGGCGACTTTTTCCGCCCGTCGCATGCTGTCTTTGTAGTTGGAGTTGCCGCCCTCGATGATGGTGTCGCCGGCTTCGAGCAGCGGGATCAGGGAATCGATCACGCCCTCGGTGACGGAGCCGGAGGGAACCATGCACCAGACGGCCCGCGGGGCGGTCAGTTTGCCGACCAGCTCTTCCAGCGAGGAAGCGCCCGTGACACCGGTCTCCACCACCGCCGCGACCTCGGCCTCGTCCAGCGAATAGCCGACCACGCTGTGCCCGCCGCGCTCCAGGCGCTCGGCCATGTTGGCGCCCATCCGCCCGAGCCCGATCATTCCCAGTTCCACGGCGATCCTCCCTGTTTTATCGATAAGCCCGGACGAGCCCGGGCGGGACCTCAGACGAATTTTTCCAGGCGTTTGATGTCGGCGGCCGGGTCGGCGCCAAGTTCGATCCGCGCCACCGGGCGGCCGCGACTTTGCAGCGAGTCCATGTCGCCCAGCGACTGCGCCGCCACCAGTACGTCAAAGCCGAAAGGCTGTCCCGGGATCGGGATGGCGTCAGCTTCCGGCTGGACGAGCTGCAGGAAAGCGCCGTTTGGCTTTCCGCCCTTGTGCAATTGCCCGGTGGAGTGCAGGAAGCGCGGGCCGTAACCGAGCGTTGTCGGAATATTGCGTTTTTCCAGGATGAGGCGCCGCAGCGATTCCAGCGCGGCATCGGTGGCGTCGGTCTGGTGGATGTAAGCCATGATCGCCAGGTAGCCGCCGGAGGGAGTGTCGGCGAGCAGTTCCTCAAACGATCCCGGCTCGGCGGCCGGCAGCGCCCCATTCTCTTTGTAAGCGTCCAGGACGCGGTTGGTGGCGTCTTTGCTCTCCTGCACGTTGGGCTGATCGAACGGGTGGACATCCAGAATCGCGCCGACGATCGCGGTGGCGAATTCCCAGTAATAGAACTCGGAGCCGAGATCGTAGATGTCCGCCAGGGGACGGTCCATGACTAAGTGGCCGGCCTGCTTGAGGCGCTCGACGTGGGCGTCGGCGGCCACGTTGTCGTCGCCCTTCAGCCGCAGGTACGCGAACACGCGGTCGTCGCCGTAGCTTTCGGGCGCGGCGGCGGGTTCGCCGGCGATGGGCAGGATGCCGCGCCCGTTCTTGCCGGTGCTCTCGGCGAGCAGTTGCTCGGCCCAGAGCCCGAAGCTGGCCAGTCGCGGTGAGGTGATGAAGGTCAGCTTGTCGCGGCCGGCCCGGTAATTCGCGCCAAGCTCCGCGCCCAACCGGGCGCCGGCGTTCTCACCCGCCGGCACGGCGGCGCCGCTGAGGGCCGCGGCGGCCTCGCCGCGCGACAGGAGCTTGTCCAGATCCAGGCCGATGATGGCCGCCGGGACGATGCCGAAATAGGTGTAGGCGGAATAGCGCCCACCCACGTTGGCGTCGGCGTGGAAGAACGTCCGAAAGCCCTGCTCGCGGGCGATGCCTTCCAACAGCGAGCCGGGATCGGTGACCGCGACGAAATGACGGCCGGCGGTCGCTCCGACGCTCTTTTCCATCAGCGACCGGAAGTGCTGATAGAACGAGTGCACCTCGGTCGTGGTGCCGGACTTGCTGGAGACCACGAATATCGTCCTGGCCGGGTCGATGGCCGCTTCGACCGCGGCGATGGCCTCGGGCACGGTGGAATCCAGCACCCTCAATTCGGGGAAGCCGGAGCTGCTGCCGAAGGCGGCGCGCAGAACCTCCGGACAGAGGCTGCTGCCGCCCATCCCCAGCAGGACGGCGTGGCGGATTCCATCCGCCTTCAGTTCTTTTCCCAGGTCTTCCAGCGCCCCGATTTCGGAACGCATGTCGCCGGGCGCGGTCAGCCAGCCCAGACGGTTCGTTATTTCGCCTTGATCAGCCTTGTCGTCCCGCCACACGGAGGGATCGTGGCGCCAGATGCGCGCCACGATATCGTCGCGGATCAGCTCCTCAAGAACCGCCTGCGTTGCCGGGTCGGGCGCGGTCAACGGGTTATACGTGGACCGTTTCGAGTAACGCCGAGGCCTTGCCGGAAACGTCCTCCAGGAGGGAATCGTAAGAGTCGGCGAACGCCTTGACGCCGGCGGCCAGCAGTTCGTCGGTGATCTCTTCCATGCTGATCCCGGCGGCTTTCAGATTGGCCAGATCGGCGCGGGCGTTCTCGATGTTGCCTTCCAGCGTCAGCCGGGCCTCGCCGTGATCCTCCCAGGCGACGACGGTCGCCGGCGGCATCGTGTTCACGGTATGCGGAGCGATTAGCTCCTCCACGTAGAGGATGTCGCTGTAGGCGGGATTCTTGGTGCTGGTGCTGGCCCAGAGGCAACGCTGCACGCGGCCTCCGGCGGCGGCCAGGACGTCCCAACGCTCGCCGGAGAAGATGTCCAGGAACCTCCCATACGCGGCGGTGGCGTTGGCCACGGCGATCTTGCCGCTCAGGGCCGAGAGCGCGCTCTCGCCGGCATCGATGCGGGCCTGAATGCGCCCGTCGGCGGCCGATTCGACCCGGCTGACGAAGAACGAGGCGACCGAAGACACCGCGCCGACGTCATCGCCGGCTGCTTTACGCGCCTCCAGCGCGTCGATGAAGGTCCGGGCCACCGCCTCATAAGCGGTCAGCGAGAAAAGCAGGGTCACGTTGATGTTGAGGCCCTCGGTGAGAAGGGTGTTGATCGCCGGCACGCCGGCCTCGGTGCCGGGGACCTTGATCATCAGGTTGGGGCGATCCACCAGCCCCCAGAGACGGCGGGCGTTGTCGATCGTGCCCTGAGTGTCGTGCGCCAGGTGCGGGGAGACCTCAAAACTGACGAATCCGTCGGCGCCTTTGGCTTCGTCATAGACCGGGCGGAGGATGTCGCAGGCATCTTGAATGTCGTGGATGGCGAGCTTCTCGTAGATCGCCTCGGAATCGAGCCCGGAGCGGGCGTTTTCCAGGATGATGCCGTCGTAGGCGGACGAGCCCGCCACGGCGGCCTGGAAGATCGACGGGTTGGAGGTGACGCCGGCGATGCCGCGATCGCGCAGGGCCGCCAGCTCCCCGGAATCGATCATCTCCCGGCTTATCTGGTCGTACCAGGGCGACTGGCCCAGATCGCGCAGGCTCCATAGTGCTGATTTGGCCATTTCGTTCTCTCCTTGGCTCGGTTAGTCCGAACGCGGTTCGGCGATGCCGCCGGGGGCTTCTTCAAGGGCTATCACTTTGTCGAGGCGGCGCTGAAATCTTTCTTCACCGGCGAACTCGGCCGAGAGGAAGGCGGCCACGATTTCGGTCGCCAGCGCGGAACCTATGATTCGTCCGCCCAGGCAGAGCACATTCATGGCGTCATGTTCTACCCCCTGGTGCGCCGAGTATGAGTCATGGCACGCAGAAGCGCGAATTCCACGCAGCTTGTTCGCGGCGACACCCGCGCCCACCGCGCTGCCGCACACCATGATGCCGCGCTCGGCCCGACCTTCCTGCACCGCCCGACCGACAGCTTCCGCGTAGTCGGGATAGTCGTCGTCGGCGTCGAATTCGTGGGCGCCCAGATCCAGCGCTTGATGCCCGGCGCTGCGTATGCCGGCAAGCACCGTCTCCTTCAGATCGAACCCGGCGTGGTCGGTTCCAACCGCAACCCGCATACCGTCCGCCTCCGCGATATTGGTCTGTGACTGCCTGCGCCCGGACGATTCCGGGGTAACAATATAACTGCCTTCGCAATAGCCCCACCCAGCTTGACACCGGGATCAGCGGGGCAGACGATAAAAAGCCTGACGGCGCCGGGCTCGGCGTCGTGTAATCGGGGGGTTGGTTCAGACATTGGGGATTCCGGCCTCTTCGTCCGGGGAGCCGAACGAGACGCAGCCGCTATCCGCGGCGGGAGCGGCAGCCCAAACGGACGGGCCGGTCGCCGGCGAAGACGAGGCCGAGGAGCCGATACCGCAGGGGACCAACTGGTTCACTCGCCCCGTTTTGCGGCTGTTTCCCGCCCTGGGAGTGCCCGATTATCGGATCGTCTGGGAAGGCAACTTGGCCACCTCGCTGTCCTACTGGATGCAGCAGACGGTCGAGCTCTGGCTCATATACGAACTGACCGGCTCCCCGGTCTGGCTCAGTCTCATATCGATCGCCCGGATGGGGCCTCTGCTGGTGTTCTCGCCGTTCGGGGGTGTGCTCGCCGACCGGCTGGACCGAACCCGAGTCGTAATCCTGGCGCAGCTCGTGGCCGGCTCGATAGCGCTGGCCGTCGCGGTCCTCCTGATCGGCGGCTGGCTGCGGCCGTGGCACCTGCTGGTGGCGGCCGTGCTCTCCGGCGCCGTGATCTCAATAAACATCCCCGCCCGCCAGGCCCTGATCGCCTCTCTGGTCGGCAGACACCTGATTATGAGCGCCGTCGCCCTGCATTCGTTCGCCATCAACACGTCCCGCATCGTGGGACCTCAGATCGCCGGCGTCCTGCTGGCCCTACTCGGTCCCTGGGCCTGTTATCTGGGGCAGAGCGCCGCGCAGTTCATCGCCTCTCAGAACATGCGCAGGATTCGCGTTCGTCCCGTCCTGGAGCCCACCGGCGCCACGGGATTCATGGAGAATCTGATGGACGGCATGCGCTACGCGTTTGGCCACGCGGAGCTGCGTGGGGTGTTCATCACCGGCATCATCCTCACCTCCCTGATGCTCCCTTACATGCAGTTCATGCCGGTATTCGCCAAGGACGTTTACGGCTCGGGTCCGGCCGGGCTGGCCATTCTGATGGGCTCCGCCGGAGCCGGAGGTCTGGCGGGATCGCTGCTCACCGCGGCCATGGGAAACACTCGCCGCAAGGGCTATCTGCTGTTCTTCGGCAGCTTCCTGATGGCGGCATCCCTGATCGCGCTGTCGCTCTCGCCCTCGCTCGCCCTGTCGAGCGTCATCCTGATTATCGGCGGAGTCGGCAACGGCATCGCCATGCTGACAGTTACCGGCCTCATGCAATTCATCGCCGACGACCGATACCGGGGGCGGATCGGCTCCCTGCAAATCGTCCTGTGGGGCGTCACTCCATTCGGCGCCTTCCCGATGGGATTGATGGCGGAGAGGGTCGGCGTACCGTTGGTGGTTGGAGTCGCCGGAGGGATCGCGGCGGTGCTGTTGATGCTTACGCTGCTCGCGCAGCCTAAAATCAGGCGGATCGAATAGTGGGCCCCTCGGATGCCCAGAGGAGACAGCGCGCTTGAGCCCGCCTCGACCGCCGGCAAAACCGGAGCCGGAGGAACAACCAAAAGCCAAGCCGGCCGCAACGGCGAAAGCGTTGTCTCGCAAACGGCCGCCGGGGGAACGCACACCCTGACCTAGGAGGACCGGATTCGGACACCCGGCGAGGACTACTACTACCTGCGGGTGACGATGTGGGACACGGGGCTGGCGTGGTCATCGCCGATCTGGGTGCGACCGATCGTCGACAACCGGCTGTCTCACGATTAAGAGGACGTTGGGAGCGCAATCCGCCTGACGAACGGCAGCTTGCGGGGATCGTCGCGGGGCGGGGCGGTGGGGAGCCGCCGGTCAGTCACGCTGCAGGGCGTTTCAGGAGTCGCCGGAATCGGTGGGCCAGTTACCCTAGCTGAACGGTTGTTCCTCCGAACGCACCAGCCTCAACCGGTGAGAAGACTCGCCTTTATCCTCGGCCTGATTGAGCACTCGGGGAACTATCCAGAGGCCCTTGCGCTCGCCGAGCGAGTTCACCAACTCCATCGCGGTCAGCTCCACCTGGTCCCGGATTCCGTGATCGACCGGGTTGATCCAGAGGTAGGCGTCCTCGCCGTCCACCCCGTCGAGATCGACGGTCACGGCGGTCCCCGGCCAGTCGTCCTTTAGCTTAGCGACGATCTCCAGCGCGACCCGCCGAATAACCTGGCGGCTGCGATAGACGCTCCGTGAAGCTTTCTGTTCCATTTCCGGATGCCCCTTCAAAGGCGCTCACTCCCGCCGCTCGAACCCCTGGAGTGCGCATGGTCGGCCGGGAAGGGCCCCCATATTATCACCACTGCAAAGGCTCCCGCTAAGGAGTGCCGGACCACGGCGGATGTGGTGGCTCCCGCCGATCGACCGGCGTCCGCGCCAGGGTCAGTCGCTGAGTTTCCGCCGCAGAATTTCGTTGACGGCGCCCGGGTTGGCCCGGCCCCGAGTGGCCTTCATCACCTGCCCCACCAGAAAGCCGGCCGCCTGCTTCTTGCCGGCGCGGAAGTCCTCCACGGCCGCCGGGTTTTCCAGGATCGCCGTGCGCACGATCTCCAGCAGCTCGTCCTCGTCGGAAATCTGCTCGCCGGTCTCGGCCGCTATCTCCGCCGCCCCTCTGCCCGTGGTGAACATCTGCTTGAAGATGGCAGCCCCCATCTTGCCGCTCACTTTGCCGCCGTCCTCAAGTTCCAGCAGCTCCACCAGCCCCGCCGGCGAGACCGGCGACTCGGCCACCGACTTCCCGGCGTCGTTCAGGTTGCGGACCAGGTCGTTCAGGATGCGATTCGCCAGCCGCTGCCGGTCTTCGTACCGCTCCGCCGCCTTCTCAAAATAGAGCAGCAGGGCGCGGTCGTTGATGAGCTGATCGGCGTTGTCGGACTTGAGGCCGATCACGTCCACCAGCCGGGCGCGGACCTGGTCGGGCAGCGCGGGCATGCCGGCGCGAATCTCCTCCACCCAGTCCCTTGAGATCGCCAGCGGCGGCAGGTCCGGCTCGGAAAAATAGCGATAGTCGTGAGAATATTCCTTGCTCCGCTGCGACACCGTTTGACCCGACGCCTCGACCCAGCCGCGGGTCTCCTGCACCGGCATCTCTCCGTGCCGGTCCCAGTGCTCCCGCAGCCGCACCTCCTCGAACTCCAGCGCCCGCTGCACCGCCCGGAAGGAGTTCATGTTCTTGATCTCCACCTTCACGTCGCCCCTCTCGGTCCCTTCGGGCCAGACGGAGATGTTGGCGTCGCAGCGGAACTGCCCGTGTTGCATGCTGGCCTCGGAGACGTCCAAATACACTAGGATGTTGCGCAGCGCCACCAGGTAGGCGCGGGCCTCCCCCGGGGTTTCGATGTCCGGCTTGCCGACGATTTCCATCAGCGGCGTACCCGAGCGATTCACGTCAATCAGGCTCACCTCATCGCCGGCCTCCCCAGTGGCATGGATCATCTTGGCCGTGTCCTCCTCCAAGTGAACGCGGGTGATGCCTATCCGTTTCATCCCCTCGCCGGCGTCCACGTCCAGGGAACCACCCACGCACAGGGGCATGTCGTATTGCGATATCTGGTACCACTTCATGAGGTCCGGGTAGGCGTAGTTCTTGCGGTCGAATTTGGCGAACTCGGGGCTGGTGGAGCCGAGCGCGAGCCCGGTCAGGATCGTCTTCTCGACGGCCCTCTTATTGATCACCGGCAGCACCCCGGGCATCCCCAGGCAGACCGGGCACACGTGCGAGTTAGCCCGGGCCTCGGCGTATGCCGACGAGCAGCCGCAGAACATCTTGCTGGCGGTGTTGAGCTGGACATGAACCTCCAGCCCGATCACCGTCCTGTAGGTGATGCCGGTCTCGGTCGCCATCCTCACACCACCTTCGCCGGGGCGTTCGCGTCCACGTCTAGTTCCCGTTCCAACGCGCGGGCCGCGCGCAACAGACCGGCCTCGGCCAGCGGCGGCGCCATGAGTTGCACCCCCACCGGCAGGCCGTCCGCGAATCCCGCCGGAATCGATATCCCGGGCAATCCGGCCATGTTCGCCGGGATGGTCATGACATCCGATAGGTACATCGCTAACGGATCGTCGGTACGGTCGCCCAACTCGAACGCCACGGTTGGGCTGGTGGGGGTGACGATCACATCCACGCTTTCAAACGCGGCGTCAAAATCCCCCTTGATCAGCGTGCGGACCTGCTGCGCCTTCTTGTAGTAGGCGTCGTAGTAGCCGCTGGACAGGGCATAGGTACCTAGCATGATCCGCCGCTTGACCTCCTCGCCGAAACCGGTCCCGCGGCTGTTTATCATCAAGTCGTCCACGTCGTCCGCGTCCAGATCGGCGTAGCCGTATTTCACGCCGTTGTAGCGGGCCAGGTTGGCGCTGGCCTCCGCCGGGGCGATGATGTAATACGTCGCCAGCGCGTACTCGGTGTGCGGCAGCGAGATATCCACGATCTCCGCTCCGAGACCCGCCAGACGCTCGATCGCCGCCCGTACGGTGCGCTCGACCTCCGGCTCGATTCCTTCGATGAAGTACTCCGCCGGCACGCCGACCTTCAGCCCTTTTATCCCGTCATTCAATGTCGCCAGGAAGTTCGGCGGCGCCTCGGGGATCGAGGTGGAATCCCTCGGGTCGTGACTGGCTATCGCCTGCAGCATCAAGGCAGCGTCGGTCACGTCCTTGGCCAGCGGGCCGATCTGATCCAGCGACGAGGCGAAGGCCACCAGTCCGTATCGCGAAACCCGGCCGTACGTGGGCTTGAGCCCGACCACGCCGCAGAAGGACGCCGGCTGCCGGATGGAGCCACCGGTGTCGCTGCCCAGCGCCAGCAGGCACTCGTCCGCCGCCACCGCCGCCGCCGATCCGCCGCTTGACCCGCCCGGCACCCGCCGCAGGTCCCAGGGATTCAGCACCGGGTAGAACGCCGAGTTCTCGTTGGACGATCCCATGGCGAACTCGTCCATGTTGGTCTTGCCGATCACCACCGCGCCCGCGTCCTGCAACGTCCTCACCACCGTCGCGTCGTAGGGCGGGACGAAATTCTCCAGAATCCGGCTGGCGCAGGTAGTCCGCACCCCGGCGGTGGATAGCAGGTCCTTGAGCGCGATGGGGATTCCGCAGAGAGGCGGCGCGTCGCCGGCCTGGATGCGCCGGTCGGCGACGGCGGCCTGCGCCAGGGCTTCCTCGGCCGTAAGAGTGAGGTACGCCCCGATGTCCGCATCCACCGCCGCGACCCGCTCCAACACGGCGGCCGTCAACTCGACCGAGGTGTACTCGCCGGCACGCATGGCCTCGGCGGCGGCATGGGCAGTGGTATTCCAGATAGGGGCGATCGGGGGGCTCCGAACGGTCTAGTCGTCGGGGAGGACGGCAGGGACGGCTATGTGTCCGGCCTCGACCCGTGGCGCGTTGGCCAGCACCGCGGCCGGCGGGAGCGAGTCCTCAACCACGTCTTCCCGCATCGTGTTGGCCAGCGGAATGACCTGGGCCGCGGGCTCGACATCGTGGGTGTCCAGCGCTGCCAAGACCTGAAAGTGCTCCAGAATCTGCGAAAGCTGCGTCAGCATCGTCTGCTTTTCTTCGTCACTCAAGCCCAAGCGCGCCAGCATGGCCACGTGGTCGACCTGTTTGGGGTCCAGCAATTTGACGCTCCTGGAGAGAGGTCGCCATCGACCGGCGAGAGGCAGCGAATTATATAGAATCGCACCTGGTCGCTGCTGCCCTCCCGGCCGGCGCCAATCCCAACAACCCACCAACAAACGGGCCGGAGGCCCCCTTTGCCGATCCTGGTAGCCGCCCTCTCCGCCACCATGGCGCTCGCGATTCTCGGTGATTCCATGCTCTACGCCGTCCTCCCCGCCCACGCCGCCTCCCTGGGCATTCCCGTCGCCGGCGTCGGGGTGATTCTCTCCATCAATCGCTGGGTCCGCATCGCCACCAACTTCGGCGCCGCCGGGGTCTTCCGGCGCATCGGTACCCGAGCCGGCTTTACGATCGGCTCCATTCTGGCGGTGGGCTCCACCCTCAGCTACGGCCTGTTCCCGTACCTCGGCGCACTCATCCCCGCCCGCCTCGCCTGGGGAGCCAGCTTCTCCCTGCTGCGACTCGGCTGCTACGCCGGCATCATCCAAGAGTCCACCCCCACCGACCGCGGCCGCCTGATGGGCCTTTACCAGGCCATCTCCCGCACCGGCAGTCTGGTGGCGGTCTTGCTCGGCGGCATCCTGGCCGGCGTCATCGGCTTTCGCGCCACCGCCATCGCCTTCGGCCTGGCCGGCCTGCTCGGCCTGCTGCTGGCCGTCCGCTTCGGTGAGCGTCTCCGACCCGAGCCGGCCCCACCCCCGGACCCCACCCCACCGCTGCGCTTCGAACTCGCCTGGACGCCGTTTAACCGGATTAACGCCGCCGTCCTCCTCAGCGCCTTCATCAGCCCCGGCGCCGCCGTCGCCACCATCGGCCTGCTGCTCTATCGACGCTACGGCGATACCCTCATGCTCGGTGACGCCACCATCGGAATCGCCGCGGTCGCCGGCGCGTTCATCGCCACCAAGTTCGCCGCCGACATCATCATCTCGCCGATCTTCGGCGCCATCTCCGACCGCCTCGGCCGCCGGCCCGTCGCCGCCATCGCCAGCGCTCTCACCGTCGCCGGCCTGCTGCTTCTCATCATCGAGCTTCCCCTCGGGCTGCTGGCTCTGGGAGCGGTCCTCATCTACATCGCGGCCGCCGGCATGTACATCGTCCTGGAAACCTGGGCCGCCGACCTTGCCGGAGGCGGCGACTGGCGCGCCCGCATGAGCTCCTTCGCCACCGCCCGCGACGTCGGCAGCGCCCTAGCCCCCATGCTGGCCTTCGCTATGGCCGCCGTCGTCAGCCTCGCCTGGGTCTACGCCGGATGCATCCTCCTGGCTCTGTTGGTCCTGGCTGTCCTGCCGCGCGCGCCGATACTGAATTCCGCTAGGGATTAGCGGCCAACGCGGCGTCGCGCGGGCTCCCCTTTACCCGATCTTGCGCTCTGGCCGCCGTCGTCAGCCTCGCCTGGGTCTACGCCGGATGCATCGTCCTGGATCCGTTGGTCCTGGCCGTCCTGCCGCGCGCGCCTGCGCCGGAATCCTCCAAAGCCTAGAATCCAACCGTGCGCCGCTCATCAAACCGGCTCCGACCGGAATCGCGGAGGACCCTGATGCCCGCTCTCTCCATGTACGCCGGTTTCCATTCCGCCACCATCAAGCAGGGGTTGAGCTTCGAGGAACGCAGCCAGGTCGCCCACGACGCCGGCTTTCGTCACACCGCCTTCGACATCTCCGGGGCGGTGGAATACGACGAAAAGCACGGAGCCGGCGCGGCCGCCGATTATTTGAAAAGCCGGGATCTGGCGCCGGACGGCTGGGGCGGGGCGCCGGGAATCACGTTGCCCGCCGATGAATACAAAGCTGGCCTGCCGGCGTTCGAAAAGCTCTGCGAATACGCCGCCGGATTTGGTTACGGCAACGTGCTCGGGCTCATGGTCTTCACGCCCAATCGCTGGCCGATACCAGAGGACGAAGCGATGGACCTAGCCGTCCACAACTTCAGCGCCCTCGCGGACACAGCCGCCGGACACGGCGTCGTGGTCTCCATCGAGTTCTGCGGACCCAACCTCATGCCCGACCAGCCGCACCCATTCGTCACCGGCGTCGAGGGCGCCATGCGCATCGTGGACGCCGCCGGCAAGGACAATCTGGGCGTGCTGGTCGACAGCTATCACCTGTATTGCGCGGGCGAGGAGCCAGAGGTAATCGACCGCCTGGCGAAGGGCAAGGTCTTCGCCGCGCACATCAACGACTCGTCGCCGGGCGACCACAGCAACTTCACCGACGCCGAACGGGTAATGCCCGGCGACGGCATCCTGCCGCTGGTGGACTTCATCAAGCACCTGGACGCCGCCGGGTACAGCGGCATCGTCCCGTGCGAACTGTTCAATCCGGAAATCCGCCTGGGCGATCCGGTGGAAGTGGCCCACGAATCCCGCGTAAAATCCGACGCCGTCATCGCCGAAGCCCTCGGCTAACGCGGCCCACAACCCCAACGAAAATCACAACTCAACCATGAAGATTACCGACATCAAAACCGTTGACGTGGGCGGACCGCCGGACGACAAGGTCCCGCTGAATCGCAACTGGACGTTCGTGCTCGTCGAGACCGACGAGGGAATCACCGGCATCGGCGACGCCACCCTGCTCGACATGGACCTCGCCGTAATCGGCGTCATCCAACACCTGCGTGAAGTCTTGCTCGGCCAGGACCCGACCCGCGTCGAGCACCTCTGGCAGCAGATGTACCGCCATCCTTTCTGGCGCGGCGGACCGGTCCTCGGTGCCGCCATCAGCGGAATCGACATGGCCCTCTGGGACATCGCCGGCAAAGTCGCCGGTCTGCCCGTCTACAAGATGCTCGGCGGCCCGGTCCGCGATCGCGTCCGCTGCTACGTCCGCGGCGACTTCGCCGCTCCCACCGTCGAGCAGGCCGTCGAAGCCAAAAAGCAGGGATTCACCGGAATCAAGTACGGTCCGGTGGCCGACAAGAACCGGATTTCCGAACTCGACCTGGCCGACATCGCCGCCGAATTGACTGCCGAAATCCGCGACGCCGTCGGACCGGAAATGGACCTGATGATCGATTTTCACGGCCGGCTCACGCCCCCGGCGGCCATCCGCGCCCTCCAGAAACTCGAACCCCTCGACGTCTTCTTCGCCGAGGAGTTGATCCCGCCCGACAACATCCCGGCCTACACGGAGGTAGCCCGGGCCGTCCCCGGCGTCCCCGTCGCCACCGGCGAGCGCCTCTACACCCGCTGGGGATTCCGCGAGCTGATCGAGACCCGCGCCGTCCCCATCATCCAGCCCGACATCTGCTACGCCGGCGGTATCTCCGAGCTGCGCCGCATTGCCGCCAACGCCGAGACCCACTACATCCAGGTCGCCCCGCACAATCCCAACGGGCCCGTCGCCACCGCCGCCAATCTCCACTTCGCCGCCGCGACACCCAATTTCCTGATCCTGGAATACGCTCGCAAGACGCCCAATTTCGAAAAGGTGCTGAAGGAGCCGCTGGTGGTGAAGGATGGGTACTTCGAGCTGCCGGCCGGGCCGGGACTCGGCATCGAGCTCGATTTCGACTACATCGCCAAACATCCCCGCCACCTCGTGCCCATCGGCAGCAACTGGCACCCCGACGGCTCCGTGGCGGACGTCTAGCCACACGGCGGCTTTCTGGTCGCTCCGCGACTTCTTTACTCAGTGGCCCGGCCTCAACCTTCTCCATTCCCAGGAAGGCGCTTCCCCCAGTAGATCTCGATCTCAAAAATCGCACCAGTCTCTTTCCAGTGCTGGTAGGCGGCCGTCAACCGATGCTTGCCATCGTCGATTTGCATCCCTGGGGCAGGAGATGATGGGCCTTGTCCATTCACGCCAGAGTCCGGTTCGCATATTGTCGAGCCGATCGCAGTACCTCTTCCTCTCCTTCTAGATAGCCCTGCTTTCAAGCCAGGCTTTAAAGCCGTCGAACAGATCCTTGATCGATCCTGTTTCCGTTTCGCCGGGGATCTGCATCCCGATATTCCCGATCTCGGAGCTTGGGAAGCTGCATCGATCATGGGGGTTGTGGCTTCTGATCGTATTTCGGGTGCCCCGCGTTTGATCCCCGGCCGCCGCGAGCACTTCCTCGATCGGCACGTCCTTCTCCAGAACTTTCACGTCCCTACCTACCCCCCTCGACATTACGTCCCGCACCATTATTCAACTCTTCCGCCAGTACTGGCGAGTGGCATCGGTGGACGGCTAGTAGTCCCAGTGGGGTAGGCCGGTGGCGCCTTTGGCGGCTTTGATGGTCTGGCGGCGTTGCAGGCTGGCCATGACATTGCGCTCGATCAAGTCGAGATCAAAATTTGCGGCGACGAAATTCGCCAGCCGATGCTCATCCTCGACACACGCCGGGTCGCCGGCCAGGTTGATCCACTCGCCCGGGCCATTAGCCAGATCATAAAGCTGCGCCGGGTGCCCGGTGGGGTGGATGTACTTGAGATCGCCCTGCCGAACCAACACGCAGGTTGTATGGACACCCTCCGCGTGCAACTCGGAGAAGATGTGGCGATCGGGCTCGGATCGACCCTCAAGTAGCGGCACTAGAGTGCGCCCGTCGGTCGGCGTCACGGACTCCGTCTCCACACCAACCAGATCACGCAGCGTCGGCATTATGTCAACTAGCGAAACCGGCTCCTTCACCCTCTGCCCCGCCTCCCACCGCCCCGCCCCGGCGAAGATCAGCGGCACCCGCGACGACCACTCGTAGAAGCTGCGTTTCTGGATCATCCGCCGCTCCCTCAGCATGTCCCCGTGATCGCTCAGGAACATCACGATCGTGTCCTCCGCCAGGCCGCAATTGTCCAGTTCGGCCAGCAATTCGCCCACCTTGCGATCGACGTATGTCACCAGTCCGTAGTAAACCCGCCGCAAATCCCGCTGTTTCTCCCGGTCGTCCAGGTCCGCGCCGTAGGTGCCGTGAAAATGATTCAGCATGCGGTCCATCGCGTACGTGTGCGGTTCCATGTCGTCCGGATAAACCGGCAACTCGATTTCCGCATCCTCGTACAGGTCTCATAGTTCCTGCGTGACGTGAAAGGGCTCGTGTGGATGGTGGTAGGAGACACACAGGAAGAACGGTCGTTCGTCCCGTTCCGGCAGCGGACGCTGCAAGCTGTCGACGTAGTCCGAGCGCTTGTGGCGGATGTATTCCAGGGCCTTCGCCTGCACCTCCTCGTCGTGATCCAGCCCCATGTTCCACTGGTGCACGCCGGCGGTGACGTAGTCGATGGCGATGGCGTTTTGCTGGTGGTGACCGGGCTCCGGCAACTCCGCGCCGGGGGTCCGCTGAGGCAGCCATTGGAGATCGGCAGGGAAGATATCGGTGGTGAGCCAGTGCTCGAATCCGTGCAGCTGATCGGGTCCGATGAAGTGCATCTTGCCCGAGAGGACGGTCTTGTATCCGGCGGCGGAAAGGTAGTGGCAGAAGGTGGGCTGGTCGGAGCGCAGGAACGAGGTGTTGTCGTAGCAGTCCATGCGAGAGGGGTAGTTGCCAGTCATGAGGCCGACGCGCGACGGCGAGCAGATGGGACAGGGGGCATAGGCGCTGTCGAAGCGGACTCCAGACTCCGCCAGCCGGTCGAGATTGGGCGTCTGCACGACCGAGTGACCGTACGCTCCCGTAAGGTGAGGCACGAGTTGATCGCAAACGATCATCAGGATGCTAGGTGCCTCCGGCACTTTCAATTTCTCTTCAGTGACGCGACCATAAATGCCTACCCGATTCCGGCTTCCGCACCGTCCCGCTACTATAAGTTCGAGCGCCGGCCGGCCCGCGCCGCCGGTGCCTTTAGCTCGTCCAGACGGGAGGGACATATGGCCGAGACGATCCGCGCTGCCGTGATGACCAAACCGGGCAGCATGGAGGTGCAGGAGTTCCCCTGGCCGGTGCTGGAACCCGGGGCGATGCTGCTGAAGATCGAGTACTGCGGCATCTGCGGCACCGACAAGCACACCTTCCGCGGCGAGACCGTCCAGTACAAAGGCACGCCCGCCGAGAGCACGACGCCGTTTCCGATAATCCCTGGCCACGAACTCGTCGGTACCGTCGCCGAGATCACCGACGAGGCGCGGACGGGATTGGAATACGCGGGACGGCCGCTGAAGGAAGGGGACCGGGTCGTCGTCTGCCCCGACGTCGCCTGCGGCAAGTGTTATGCCTGCCGCAACTTCAACGGCTATCCCTGGTGCGAGAACCAGCGGGGCTACGGCAACCAGATGTCATCGTCGGTCGCGCCGCACCTATTCGGGGCATGGTCGGAGTACATGTATGTTCTGCCCAACGCGTTCACGTACCTGGTGCCAGACGGCCTGCCTCCGAAGGTGGCCCAATTCGCCGAGCTGCTCGCCTGCGCGTTCTCGCTGGACCAGGCGCAGACGGGCTCGCTGATGGACGGGCATCAGTTCGGCCGGACATTACTCATCCAGGGAGTCGGTCCGCTGGGACTGGCGCACCTGATCAAGGCCCGCATGATGGGGGCCGACCGCATCATCGTTATGGACACGTTCGCGGAACGGCTGGAGGTCGCGCGCAAGTTCGGCGCCGACGACACGATCGACGTCTCGGAGACCACGGTGGCGGAACGGCGCGAGCTGGTGATGCAGTACACCAACGGTCGGGGCGCGGACACGGCGGTGGAGTGCGCGGGGCGGCCGGAGGCGTTCGTGGAAGGCCTCTCGCTGGTCCGGCGCGGCGGCACTTATATCGAGTCTGGAATGTACGTGGACATGGGCGAGGTGATGGTGAATCCGCACCTGATCTGCGCCGGGAATCTGCGCATCCTGGGGCTGTCGAATCACCCGGTCACCGCTTACATCACGGGGATGGACATGATGCTGCGGCACCTGGACGACATGCCCCTGCGCGACATCGTCAGCCACGAATACGGCCTCGCCGATGCCGCCGAAGCCATCCACATCTCCCAGCAACCCGAAAGCACCAAAGTCGTCATTGCGCCCTGGGCATAGACTCGAACCGGCGTCACGGAATGACCGCCGCCGAGTGGCCCGCCAGATCTCCACTTTTAATGACCGACCATCGCCGAGATCCGGCATCCCGGCCGGCAGTGCCGCCTTAACCAGCAGACGAACTACCTCCAACAGCCCTGTCTAAGGTCCCGAACGCCGCGCCGGGACCCTTCGCTGAAATCGGCCCATGAAACGCCCCCTGGCCCTGCTCTTCACCTTGCTCCTCGCCGCCGCTCTCGCCGCCTACGGTGGCTCCACCGATTACACCTCCGAATGGTCGGTCGCGCGGGGCACCGGCCGCTCAGTCAGGATTGACATCTCCCTGACTGTCTGGAATGGCGGAGACGAATCCATCATTCAGGCCAGAACCGTCGGCCCGGTTTTCTATTTCCGCACAATCATCGATGGTCGCGAATCCCGCTGGATGAAACTCCCCGCCGACGAAGTCTCCGGCGGCCTTCTCGGCGACTTCGGCAACTTTGACATCAACATCTTCCTCGGACCCGCTGCCGGTCGTCTCGAAGAGTGGTCGCTCACCGGCGAAACCACCTGCCGGACCGGGCAGTGTGCAATCCTCGAGCGCCCGGGCGGGCAAGTCCGCAAGATTCTCGTGGACAAGTCCACCTACGATATTGTCGCGTTGGTCTTCCCTCGCGAAGGCGCCGACGGGCAGCCTACCGAAGCGGTGATCCAGGTATTCGATAGGGGAAAAGATCTCGGCATCAGCGCGCCCCCTCAGGTGACATCGCCGAGGGCACCGCCCGGGACCTGGAAACTGCCTTACTCTCGGTGATCCTATCGCCCTGAACC